>CAJTKW010000028.1:0-6049 GCA_910577035.1 uncultured Acetatifactor sp. | reverse complement strand
CTTATTTCTCCCCTTATGGTGCAGCCAGGCTGCCGAATATCCCTTTTTCTCGCGTTCCGCGTTGTTGGGGCTGCGGGTTCCCTGATAGTATCCTGCGCCCACGATAAACTCCGCAGGACTGTACTTGGACAGATCATGCAGGATTCCCTGACGATACAGCCCCACCCGAAAACACCCCTCCGCCACCAGAAGCTTATGGTATGTAATTGTCTTAAAATGATTCCAGGCCTTTCCCATCTGTTCTGTGTCTCCCTGTATGCTTCCAGACATGCCGCCGGAGGCTCTGAGGAAGCGATGATTTCATCAGCGCTTCCTTAGAATTTCTTAGGCGGCGTACTTTGACGCCTTAGAAATTCTTTTCGCCTTTCACAATTTTCGCTGACAAACACCGCGATACTCCTTGGCTGAACCACCACACTGGTATCGGTAGTTTCCTCTGTTCCTGCCTCTGAAGTATTCTCCTCCCCTGCCGTGGCAAATGCCGCACGCCAATACATACCTCTGGGCAGCTTTGGCAGTGCAAGCTGCCGGCTCTCCCAGTGCATATTCATAGCTATATAGATGAAGTCGTCCTCTTTCCGGTTTTCAGCCGCCGCGTATTTCCCGCAGAGCATAATACCCACGTGCCTGCCCCGGCCGTCCTGGCTGGGCCGCCAGGCGCTCTCCCCGTGATAGGACAGGTCAGGATACCCACAGGAGATATAATCCATCAGCCGAAGCTGCTTCCGGGGATGAATCAGGGGATGCTTTTTTCTAAAGGCCATGATCTGCTTCCAGAATTCCAGAATCTCCCTGCCCCGCTTCTGCAGTCCCCAGTCAAGCCAGCCCGTTGCGTTGTCCTGACACCAGGGATTATTATTCCCCCCCTGGGTATTCCCAAATTCGTCCCCCATGAAAATCAGAGGCGTGGACTGTGACAGAAGAAGGATACAGACAGCGTTCTTTATCTGTTTCAGCCGAAGCTGTCTGACCCTGCGGCTTCTGGTCGTTCCTTCCTCTCCGCAGTTCCAGCTGCAGTTATAATCGTTGCCGTCCCTGTTTTCCTCTCCGTTGGCCTCGTTATGCTTATAGTCGTAAGCTACAAGGTCCGCCAGGGTAAACCCGTAATAATTGGTAAGATAGTGGATGCGCCCCGCCTTCTCCGGTATCTCCCGCATATGGCGCAGGGCACAGCCCAGCATATTTTCATCCCCTTTTAAAAGCTTCCGCATGTCATAGAGATAGCCGTCGTTATATTCCGCCAGATGAGGAAAACATGGCTCACTGATCCTGTCGTAGACCGATTCCTGTCCGAAGCTGTAGTACATGAGCTTCTTATCGGCCAGCAGCAGGTCCGTGGCAAGCATGTCCACCGGAAGGTTTTGGCCCATCAGATGGAACCCGTCCACATGATATTCCAGCGTCCAGAAGTGCAGAATTCCCGGGATTTCGCTTCGATCCACCGTTTCTGGAAAATATAACTGCAGCACCAGCTCCATCTGATTCTGATGCAGAGCCTTAACAAGGCTCTTAAACTCCTCCGGCGCATTGCCGGAAGCGGCATATGCCCCCTTCGGAGCATAGTAATAGCCCTTCTTATATCCCCAGTAATTAATCCTTTTCTTTCCCGTATTCTGCTCTGTGCTTTCCGAAGCACAATAGGGAGGCAGATTCCTGTCCTCTTCCTCCTCAATTTCCTCGAATTCATACGCAGGCTGGAGCTCCAGCGTCGTCACCCCTATCTCTTTCAGATAGGGAATCTTTTCCTGAATGCCCGCAAAGGTTCCTCTGTTTACCACCCCCGAGGAGATATGCTTTGTAAACCCCCTCACATGCAGGCAATAGCAGATTGCCTCACTGTAGGGGATCATTGGACATCTATCCCCCTCCCAGTCATATATTCCGGGCAGAAATCCGGCCCGTTTCCCAGAGGCACCGCTTTTTTTCCCAAAGGACTGCTTCCCGGGAAAAACGCGTCCGCGCTCGTCCGGCACGATATGCCGCCCCCTGTAGAACTGATACGTCACATCTTCCGGCCTCAGTCCTTCTACCATTTTACAATATATATTTCCTCTGCGGTCCTCCTCGGAAAACGGAATCCTCCGCAGCTCCCGCCCGGTGTGGGCATGATAGATCAAAATACCGCAGTCAGCCTCCCCGGAAGGAAAAGAAAAATAAATTCCTTCTGCCTCCGGTCTTGCTCCCAATGGGTAAGGATTTCTGTTGTCGTATCTGCCAGTCATATTCCGTCCTCCCTTCCGCTGTCCTGCCCTATCATTATAAAGTAAAAATCCAAAAACCACAAGCCTGATTGACAAACAGTCAAAATTAGCGTACTATTCAGCCATAATCTATACATTTTCGGAGGCTTTTCATGAGGAAACGTAAAATACGCTTTATTGCCATTGTCCTTCCCATACTTGTGCTGGCATGTCTCACAGCCATGTCCTTTGACCCGATACAAAGCGGCGTTCTCACTGCAGTGGCAGGACTCTGGGGCACTCCGGCGGATACCGGCAGCTCATGGGGTTCGGATACACCCGCGGAATCCGATACCATCCCCCCTCAGGGCATCAGGGCTCTCCAGCCGGAGCCCCTTTCTTCTCCCACCCCCACTCCGGAACCGGTTTTCGAAGAATATGACATTACCCTGCTGGCCCTTGGCGACAATCTGCTGCACATGGGCATCGTGAAAACCGGCCAGACAAAGGACGGTTCCTATGACTTTTCTTTTTTGTTTGACAATATAAGGGATTTTCTGAAAGCCGCCGACATAAAAGCAATCAACCAGGAAACCATTTTCGGCGGGAACCAGCTTGGATTTTCTGGTTTCCCAAGATTTAATTCCCCCACCGAAGCAGGTGACGCCATCGCCGAAGCGGGCTTTAATGTGGTGCTTCATGCCACCAATCATGCCGCCGACCAGGGGCTGGAGGGAATCCTCAATTGTGCGTCCTACTGGACGGAATCACATCCGGAAGTCTTAATGACCGGCATTAAAGGAGATCTGGCCGACATCTGCGAAGCCGATAACGAAGCCGGGACTGCTCCCATGAATATTTCCCTGCTGCAGGTAAAAGATGTCACCTTTGCCATCCTCAACTACACCTATGGCCCCAACGCCGAGACTCTTGGCAAATCCCTCAGGGGACACCTGAATATGCTCTGCGCCTGGGATCAAAAAAACGGGCGCATTGATTTCACCAGCCTGAATCCACAGGTAACGGCAGATATTGAAACTGCCTCCCAGCTGGCGGACATCGTCATCGTATTTCCCCACTGGGGCACGGAATATCAGCCAAAATACTCCTCCTACCAGCAGAAATTTGCCCTGGAAATGACCCAGGCCGGAGCGGATCTGATCATCGGTACCCACCCCCATGTCCCCCAGCCCGTGGAAAAGATCACCTCCGATAACGGAAATACCGCCCTTTGTTACTATTCCCTGGGCAATTATGTCTCCACCCAGAAGCAGCCCCTGTGCATGCTGGAAGAAATGGCGTGGGTTACCTTTCATGTGACCGAAAACGAGGTGAGCATCGCCGAGGAACGAACCGGCGTCCTTCCCCTGGTCTGCCATTATAACAGCGGTCCCGTCCGTCTGGATGGCGTTTATTTTCTGGAAGACTATACCGAGGAACAGGCGGCAGGGCACGGCATCCGCAATTACGGAGGTGCCGCCTTGAAGCTGTCGGACCTGCAGGCCTGGAGCGAGGAAATCTTCGGCAGCCGGATTCTCAAAAAGTCAGATATTCTGAGCCGCTGACATTTTGCAGCGTTTCCGTCAGGCCACAGAACGGTTTCATTGCTCCTGTCTCAGTCTATGATATTCTTTACCCCCAGGATGTTGTCGTAATCCGCCCGCTGGGTAACAACGCCCTTACGTGAGTTTGCCGCATGTATGATCTGCCCGTCTCCGATGTACAGAGCCACATGAGTGCATCTGCGGGAGCCGTAGCAGATAATATCCCCCGGCTGAGCCTCGCTGTAGGAGACGGACCTGCCGGAACCGGAAAGCTGGCCTGCCGGCGTTCTGCTCACCGAATACCCAAATTGTGCGTAGATCAGGCTGGTGAAGCCGGAGCAATCGGTTCCCGTTGTCAGGGACTGCCCGCCGTGAACATAACGGTTCCCCAGAAACTGCATGGCATAGGCCACAATCTCACTCCGCAGCTCGGCATTGGTGGAATATGCCCCCGAAGGCGGTGTCACCGTAATCACTGTATTTTCCGCCGCCTGCTCCTCGGAGACATGCTGCCGCTGCTCTAAGGCCTTCTTTGCCGCCAGCTCGGCGGCCTCCTCCTCCAGCGTTTTGGCATATACAAATTCTTCCGCTACCGTTATGTATTCCGCCGCCACATACCCTGTCCTGTCCTCCGTATACTGCACCCTGATCCAGTCGCCCAGGTTTTCCAGGATCTGGGCCTTCTCCTCCTGATCGATATAGCCGATCCTGCGGGATCCAATATCCGCTTCTTCCCTGACATTCAGCCGGGTGGCCAGGACGACCGCATACCTTGTCACGAAATTGTCTATTACTTCCGCCGCCGCATCTCCGTACAGAAAGAATTCCGATTTCATATAGCCTTCCACATTGCCGGAGACTACACGGAACCACTCTCCGTCCTCCCCGTCAACGGTCTCCAGAATCTGTGCCACAGCCCCCGCGTAAATCTTGCCCACAATGGTACTTTCCGTGTCCGGCCCGGAGCGGACGTTGACATAATTCCTCACGTCGGCTATGGCTAGATCCGCGTATTCGTTCTCCGGCTCCGGGTCCTGCGCGGAGTCCGCCGCTCCCTGACCGTCAGCTGCCGCTCCCTGCTCCGTGCCGTCCGCAATGCCGCTCCCTGTCCCGGCCGGCACTCCCTGGCCGCCCTCGCCCGGGGATGGCTGTCCCATTCCGGCTGCCGCTCCGTCCTTCCCGGCAGAATTCTCCGCAACATTCCATTCCGGCTGCAGTTCAGCCCAGATTCCTCCGGAAAGAACCGATATTCCCTCCGACGGGATTTCCGGCTGCCCGGCAGCCTTTCCCGTTTCTGCAGCTGTCTCTGCCTCCGCCGCTTTTCCCGTTCCGGCTGCATTCTCCGCCTGCGCCCCCTGACCTGCCCCGGCCGCATTCTTCGCTTGCCCTGCTTTTTCTGTCTCCGTCCTTTGGGCTGTCTTTACGATTTTTGCTATGCCGTCCGAAACCACGGTCGCCTCAGCGGGAACCCCCGATGCCAGCAGCCCGGCAACAACGGCACATATCAATATATATTTCATATTTATCTCCGGTATCTGTCTGTCTTTTATCAATTCTGCCATACACATTGTAACATATTACAGAAATATTGCAATTGTAACATATTTTTTCTTTTATCTTAACATATACCGGAAGCTGTCGTATAATGATTCTGCTGACGCAGACGCGCCGTTTGCTCTCGCAGGAATGGAAATCGTGATCGTAGCAGACTTGGGTACCTTTGCCATGGCGTTTTATATCATTTGTCCAGAAATCAACTTTTCTACTTCCTGTCTGCTGATTACCGTACTGGTGATATTCAAATTACTTTTTGCAATCTCTTCCTCAAATTCTGCCTCAAACTCCAAAAGAAAATGAGATTTGAGCACTTCCATGGTAATCTGCGGCAGTCTGGCAGCTTGAATGCTATAGATTCCTTCCAACGTTACCAATCCGGTCAGAATATCCGTATGATTCGCGATCACTGCATTTAACAACAGGTTTTCTGTCAATTCCGGTTCCAGTCCCATTCTGATCAACCGCAGGCCTCTGTCTAACAACGGATAGGTAGATGTATAGTCCTCGAAAATGCCAATCCCCTCTTTCAGTACCTCCCGGTTCATCTTTAGGATAACGATCACCATCTTCAGAACTCTCTTCTGATTCTCCAGAGAGTAATCTACCGGCAGACCCGCATTGATCATAATACGCAGCACTTCTCTGTTCATAAACAGCGCCCCCATTAAAATAATGATTACCCTAACGGTTCGTACTAAATAATACAACCTAAAGGTTGATTGACAAAGTAAACGCCACTTTGTCAGAGTAAAAGCAACCCCGAAGCAT
>CAJTKW010000027.1:37018-55719 GCA_910577035.1 uncultured Acetatifactor sp. | reverse complement strand
ACATTTGCATCAGCCATTATCTGGGGGCGGACTATTTTGAACCCCTGTATTTCACGGACTGGATTGATGCCTTTTTCCAGCGGGGCCTTTTGGGAGGGCTCAGGTTCTGTGCCGGCAGATTGTACGGCATGGGAAGGGGCGTCTGGGTTTATATGGTGGAGGGATTTCGGTCAGGACTCCCTGCGGGAGCCTATTACGGAGGGTATCTGGTTATGCTCTGTGTCCTGGCGGGACAGAGTTTTCTGGACGGGCGAAGGCTCAGGGCGCTTAACAGGGCTGCCGCGGACAGCGTTGTGAAGGATGAGGAGGATGTTACGCTCAGGCGGAATATACATAACAGGCTGATAATCCAGGTACATTTATTGCTCAGCTTTCTGGCCATGTATCCGGCGCTGTTTCTGATGTATAAGCTGGAAGCGGGCAGCAGGCATCTGCTGACCTTTATGGCGGCGGGAATCTTTGTCATTGCACTCATGGAGACGAAATTTTTCAAAAAGGCCGTGCTGGTGGGGCTGACCTTTGTCTATCTGTATTCCTTCATGGCGAGGGATCCTTTATACTATGCGCTGCCGTATTGGCAGGAGGCAAGGGCGGAGCAGCTTGGAAGCTGGGAAGACACTTTTGCCCAAAGGCTGAAGCTGGAGACGGAACCGGGGGTTCCCAATTTTGACAATACCGTAATTTGGGTATTGCAGGACGAGATGCCCGGCGGAAGCTGGAAATATACGGATTGGCAGTTCCTGTACGCTTTACCGGAGGGCTTCGGAATCAGCTGCTGTAAACAGGAGTATATTCTTGAGAATTTCGATAAGCTGAAGAGCAGGTATATTGCCACGGCTGCCGGCGGCAGGATTGACGGCATGTGCGGGGAGGCGGGGTATAAGGAAATCGGCAGGGACCGGGATCTGGTCATTTACAGAGTGCGTTGATAATCTGCTGCGCGAACAAAAAGCGCCCTTCCTCATTGGGGTGCAGCTGATCCGGCAGATAAACGGAGTAATTCGTCTGATCAATTCCAAGATAACGATAGTTATCTATCACGTCCACATTCAACTCTGAAGCCAGACCGATCAAGGCATCTGCATAATCCTGCAGGCAGAGGTCGTTTCTTCCGCAGGGACTGGGAGTATAGGCAGGCGTGCAGAGAAAAATCCGGGCGTCTGCATAATTTTCCTGCAGGCAGCTGACGGCAGTGCGAACTGCGCCGGTATAGGTAGTAATATCGTAGGGATCTCCGGAAGCGACCGGCTGTCCGTTCAGATAATCATTCACTCCATAGCTGATGACAAAACAAAGCTTTTCGGCCTGGGGCGGATGGGCGATATATTCCGCGACGCCTGCATAGACCTGGGCTTCTCTGGGGAGCACGGTCAGATCCTGCTCCGCGAAGGCGGCGGCAATGCCCGGCAGGGTAATCAAGGTTTTCTCATTCATGGCGGCAGGATTGCCGCCGTAACCGCAGTTATAGACGGCAGCGCCGGTCAGGCCGCTGACGGCTCCCGGAATGGACATGCCGTCCAGGTAATTGCCAAAAAGGCTGTCTCCGAAGAAAACGACGGCGGTATCGCTTAAGTCCGGGCGGGATGCAGAAGCGGAGCGTTGTGCTGCAGTCAGCTGCCGCAAGGCTGCCGAATACTCCGGGGCATTTTCGGAGGTGAGCTGATAGCCGCCGAAACAATCGCTGTGAGTCATGACAAACTGTGCGGCGTCTGCCGTCAGATTGAAGTCCTCCGTATAGAGCGCGGGATTGGAGATCAGCCATTCCGCCGCGGAGAAAAAGTAGGTGTGAATGCCGGCAGCGGTGCTGATTGCCGGGAGAAAGTCGCAATATGCGGTCAGGATCCGCTCATATTCGGCTTCGGACAGTTGCCGCCAGTATTCGGCGGAGGGATAGGCCGGAACCACTTCAAAGGCAATGGAAGGGCAGGAAGCGGCGAGAGCGGATACTTCCGCGGCGGAAACCTTATCCGGGCGAATCCCCAGATATACGGTGGAAACGGCATTTCCGGATTCTGTGATGTGCTTCATATATCGCTGCAGGGTGGAAAAATCAGGGATGAGGTATTCTGCCATCAGGACAGTCATGCCCCGGAAGTGCAGATAATCCCCTTCCTCATAGGTGTCGATGGGATACATGGAGAGGAAGACGGTATCATAGGTTTCGGAACCGATGCGCTTCAGGTCGCTTCGTCGTGCCGCAGTGGAATGAAGCCACAGGAAAAAAGCCGTCAGCACGGCGCAGGGAATCAGGATCAGGATAAAATACGGGAGGACGGGACGTTTTCTCTGGCTGTTCATAGGGGCAGCTGCCTTTCCGAAGGATATATACTTTTGTAACGGTTCAGGCAGGGCACTGAGCTGTTACGTTATTTTGTCCATTATAGCAGAGCGCCGGGAAAAAAGGAATGTCAAATATGTAAAAATGTGCTATAATCAGCGCAGTGGAAAAGAGAAGTACCGGATACGCAGAAGGGAGCAGGGAAATGGATACGGAATTGCGGCGGGAAGAGGAATGCGCAGAATGCGGCAGGGAAATGTACCGCTTTGCGGAAAAGCTTTTTCCCATTGGGAGAAGCCTTACAGGGGAGGGCGTCAGGGAGACCCTGCGCCTGATTAAGGAGCAGGTGCCCGAGCTGGAAATCAAATCGGTGCCCAGCGGCACGAAGGTATTTGACTGGACGGTGCCCCGGGAATGGGAAATCCGGGAGGGTTATATTGAGGACGAAGCCGGGAACCGCATTGTGGATTATCATCGGAACAATCTCTGCGTCATGGGCTATTCCGTGCCCACAGACAGGTATGTGAGCAGAGAGGAGCTGATGGAATATATCAAGGTGGAGGAAGGGCAGCCCACGGTGATTCCTTATGTGACCAGCTATTATGCCCCCCGGTTTGCCTTCTGCATGTCAAAGGAGCAGCGGGATGCGCTGCCTCCCGGAAGGTATCATATGGTGATTGACAGCAGGCATTTTGACGGGGAGCTGAACTATGGGGAGATCCTGCTGCCGGGGCGGTCGGAGCAGGAAATACTGCTTTCCACTTATGTCTGCCACCCGTCCATGGCCAATAACGAGGTATCCGGGCCGGTGCTTGCCGCATGGCTGGCAAAGTGGCTTAAGAACAGAGAGCGGAGGCTGTCTTATCGAATTGTATTCGGGCCTGAAACCATAGGGTCCATCGCCTATATCAGCAGGAACCTGGAAGAGCTCAAGAGGAAGGTAATTGCCGGGTTTGTGCTGACCTGCGTAGGGGATGACAGGGCGTACTCCTGCCTGGAATCCCGATACGGGAATACGCTGGCGGACAGGGTTCTCAAGAATGTGCTGGGAAATGCCCATCCGGATTATATCACGTACAGTTATCTGGAGAGGGGGTCCGACGAGCGGCAGTACAATGCACCGGGTGTGGATCTGCCGGTTTGCGATTTCTGCCGTTCCAAGTACGGGGAATATCCGGAGTATCATACTTCCGCGGATGACATGTCCCTGATTTCACCCCAGGGACTGGGGGGATCCTACGACATTATGACCCAGGTGCTGTCTGCTCTGGAATGGAATCGGTATTACCGGGTAAACTGCCTGTGTGAACCCCAGCTGGGAAAGCGGGGACTGTATCCCACGGAGAGCCGCAAGGGAATTTACCATGAAGTGAAAAAGATGACCAATTTCATCGCCTATGCGGACGGGCGGGGGGATCTGATCGAAATCAGTACCAGGATCGGCGTACCGCTGCCGGAGCTGATTCCCATTGTGGAAAGGTTATATGGGAGCGGCCTGCTGGATGTGGTCGGGGAGTGAAGGTCCGGAAGTACGTAGCGCAGGCACAGCCGGTGACAGGCGGGGGGATCGGGATGCGTTTGAGTATTATCGTGCCGGTGTACAATATGGCCGGTGGAGGAAAGCTGAATCAATGTCTGGAATCTCTGATGTCCCAGGAGATTGAGGAGTATGAGGTGATTGCCGTGGACGACTGTTCCCGGGACGGCTCCCCCGAAATTCTGAAAGAATTTGCGGCACGCTTTGGCGACAGGCTGAAGGTAATCCTTTCCCCCGAGAACAGGCGTCAGGGCGGGGCCAGAAATCTGGGACTGGAGGCGGCCTGCGGGGAGTGGGTAGGCTTTGTGGACAGCGACGACTGGGTGGCCCGGGATATGTATGCCAGGCTGCTTGCCAGGGCGGAGGAGACCGGCGCGGATATAGTGGGCTGTGATCTGTTGGTTACGGAAGAGACAGGCAGGGAGACGGGAAGCCCTGTCCGGGAGAACGTGCAGGAGCAGACGGGAGTGCTGGGAACGGCGGAAAGAAGGAAAATAGTCCTGGCCCCGGGCAGTATGGTGGTGAAAATATATAAACGGACTCTTTTTACGGAAAATCATATCCGCTTTCCCGAGAAGATGTTTTATGAAGACAATGCCATTGCGGCCCTGCCGTTTTTGTATGCAAAGCGCTTTGAGCGCGTGGAGGAAAGTCTGTATTTTTACTATCAACACAGCGCTTCCACGGTACATGGCATCAGCGTGGACAAATGCCGGGACCGGATGCGGGCCATGGAGCTGTTTGCGGAGGAATGCCGGAACCGGGGATTTCTGGAGGAGGTGCAGGAGGAAGCGGATTATGTGCTGTATGAGCTGGGGTACTGCAACACGCTTTTTTCTTATCTGCAGGCGGAAAAGCACCCGGACCGGAAATTTCTGCGGGAGCTGCGGGACTATCTGCTGAGTCATGTCCCTGACATTGGGGCAAACATTTATTACGGAGAGCGTACGGATGAGGAAACCAGAAAGCTTACGGAGCTGCATTTAAAGAGTCCCGCCTGGTTCCTGATTTATTACAGAGTGCTGCACCTTTACCGTGGAATTGTCGGCGGCCTGCGGGGGCGGCATATGGAGAAGGCAGAATAAAGGGATGGGGAAACGATGAAGAACAGGGCAAAGCAATTGAAAAACCAGGGCCGGGCGTATGTATGTCATACGTATTACCAGGCCTATGTGAGTATTTTAAAGGAGCTGGGACTGCCGGAGGACAGGCGTGGGGAGGCTACGCTGATCTTAAGCACCATGTCCACGGATTTTGAATCCTTTCAGGAGCGGGTGGAGAGCACCGGTATTTTCCGGGAGGTAGTCATGTATCCGGAGAGCAGGGATTTCCCGGAGCTGGAGAAGTACCGTGTGGACAGGGGAAACATTGTTTTGAATATGTTCGTGCGCATCCGGTACACCAGGAGGCTGGCAAAGCTGAACGAGCCCCTTGTACCGGTGGATATGACTAAGTTCCGGGACATTTATGTATTTTGCGACGCGGACCCCATCGGTTATTATCTGAATATGAAAAAGATACCGTATCATGCCTGTGAGGACGCCACAAATACCATTGTGTACTACGATGAGGCCCGCCATGACAATAAAGGGCATTTTGGCATGAAGGCCTTTTTGTCTTCAAAGTTCAATTTGATTCTGGTACAGAACGGGTACGCAAAATATTGTATTGACATGGAGGTCAACGATATAGGGGCGATAAAGTACCCCTGCCCCAAATATGTGGAGGTGCCTCTGGAGGAAATGGAAAAGGGCGTGCAGGAGAAGGACCGGGATCTGATTCTGCAGGCTTTTGTACGGAACAAGGAGGAGCTGCTGCGACAGATCGAGGAGAGCGGCAGCGACCGGGATAAGATTTTGATCCTTACGGAGCCGCTGTGCACTCTGGATGTGCGGGAAAGGCTGTTCCGGGATCTGGCGGAGACCTATTCCAAAGAGGGAGCCGTCTATTTTAAGCAGCATCCCAGAGACCTGCTGGACTATAAGAAGCTTTTCGCGGAGTATCCGCAGTTTGACGCCAATATTCCCATGGAGGTGCTGAATTATTTCCCGAACCTGCATTTTAAGAAGGTGGTGGGTATCTGGACCGAAATGGGGGCACTGCGTTTTGCCGACGAGATCGTGCGGCTGGGTGCGCCGTTCATGGATAAATACGAGGATCCGGAAATACATGGGGACGTAGTGTGAAGAGAAGTTCTAAGTCTCACACAATCATGGGAGCTGATGTATGATTAAAATTTTTAAAAAGCTGGGCGTGTTGCTGGATAAGAGACAAAAGGGGGCCATGTGGGGCCTGATGGTGCTGATGGTGATCGGCGCATTCCTGCAGACGGCCGGGGTGGGCCTTCTGGTCCAGGTGGTCAATGTGGTGGTGGATCCCCGGGCGCCGGAAAAGAACGCTATGGTGGCCTGGCTGTATGATCTGCTGGGCAGCAGGGATTATGAGAGCTTTTCCATCACGGTGATGATACTGCTGATTCTGGTCTATATAGCGAAGAATATTTTCCTGTACGTGCAGCAGAAGCTTACCTATTCCTTTGTCTATACCAACCAGTTCAGGACCTCGGAGCGCATGATGCGCAATTATCTGCGCAGGAGCTATGAATTTTATCTGAATGCGGATACGGCGGTGGTGCAGCGGAATATCACCTCTGACGTAAATAATATGTACGCCCTGATTCTTTCGTTGCTGCAGCTGGCGTCGGATACGGTGGTGTCGCTGTTTGTGGTGATTTACTGCTTTGCCACCAACGGCGCCATGACGGTGCTGCTGGCGGTGGTACTGATTGCGCTGATGCTGGTGGTGAAGAAGGTGCTCAAGCCTGTGATGTACAAGGCGGGCCAGGATAATCAGGATTATTACAGCAGCCTGTTTAAATGGATTTCCCAGACGGTGCAGGGAATCAAGGAGATCAAGGTAGGCGGCAGGGAGCAGTACTTTGTGGATGAATATAAGAAATGCGGTAAGGGGTATGTGGATGCGGTGCAGAAATACAGCCTGTACAATAATATCCCCAAGCTGTTGATTGAGGCGGTCTGTGTAACGGCCATGGTGGGATATATGATTTTCCTGGTGCTGTCAGGGATGTCCACGGGGGATATGCTGACGGTGCTTTCCACCCTGGCGGCTGCGGCCTTTGTGCTTTTGCCGTGTGTGAACCGTATTAATTATCAGATGAATTCCA
The DNA here is from genome assembly GCA_910577035.1 of uncultured Acetatifactor sp. GTDB lineage: Bacteria > Bacillota > Clostridia > Lachnospirales > Lachnospiraceae > Acetatifactor. Next base: position 48,720 of record CAJTKW010000027.1, on the reverse strand, counting down.
TGGCATACTTCGAACCCTTTTTCATGGGAGTTAGCGATAATCTGCAGGATGAGATCAAAGGAGAGAAAATCGACCTTTCCTTTGCGGCCGGGGAAGTGGATAAGCTGCCGATCAGGGAAAGTATTGAGCTGAAAGGTATTACCTATGCCTATCCCGGCACGGACAAGCTGATCTTTGACCGGGCGGAGCTGACCATTCCCGTTGGAAAATCCGTAGGGATTGTGGGGACGTCAGGTGCGGGAAAGAGCACGGTGGTGGATATTCTGCTGGGGCTGCTGGAGGTGAAGGAGGGCGTGGTCTGCGCGGACGGGCAGGATGTGAGGCCGAATTACAGGCGGTGGCTGAAGAATATCGGCTACATCCCTCAGATGATCTTTATGCTGGACGACACGATTCGCAATAATGTGGCTTTCGGGGTGCCGGAGGATCAATCAGACGAAAACAGGATCTGGGAGGTACTGCGGGAGGCCCGGCTGGATGAGTTTATCCGCACGCTGCCGGAGGGACTGGATACGGGGATCGGGGAGAGGGGCATTCGGCTTTCCGGCGGGCAGAGACAGCGGATCGGTATTGCCAGGGCGTTGTATCATGATCCGGAGGTACTGGTGCTGGACGAAGCCACTTCCGCGCTGGACAATGACACGGAGAAGGCTATCATGGATTCCATTAACAGCCTGCACGGGAAGAAAACACTGATTATCATTGCCCACAGGCTGCAGACCATCGAGAAATGCGATATTGTATACCGGGTAGAGAACGGAAAAGCCATTGTGGAGAGGGGGCAGGTCTGAGGTGAAAAAGCTTGCGATCATTACGGCCCGGGGAGGCAGTAAACGCATTCCCCGTAAGAACATAAAGGAATTCTGCGGCAGGCCCATTATCGCTTACTCCATTGAGGCGGCGCTGGGATCCGGAGTTTTCGACAGGGTGATGGTTTCCACCGACGATGGGGAGATTGCGGAGACGGCCGTAAAATACGGGGCGGAGGTTCCGTTTCTGCGCAGTGAGAAGACATCCAATGACTATGCCACCACCACGGATGTGATTTTTGAGGTTCTGGACGAATATGAGAAGCGGGGAGAGCATTTTGAGACAGGTGCCTGTATTTACCCCACAGCCCCTTTTGTGACGGCCCAAAAGCTGAAGGATGCTATGGAGAAGCTGTTGGAAAGTGACGCGGATACCCTGATTCCGGTGGCGGCTTTCTCTTATCCGCCCCAGAGGGCCCTGGTAATCCGGGAGGGCAGCCTGGTATTCCGGCAGCCGGAATATCTGGTGAGCCGGTCTCAGGATCTGGAGCCCCTCTACCACGATGCGGGGCAGTTTTACCTGTTCCGCACGGAAAGCTACCGGCGAAACGGCAATCTGATGCTGGGAAGGATCCTGCCCTTTCCGGTGTCTGAGCTGGAGGTGCAGGATATAGATAATGAAACGGATTGGGCACTGGCGGAGATGAAATATCGTCTGCGATACGGCAGGGAATCCCGGGCGGAAGGTTTAGCCGGCCCGGAGAAAAGCATTTGAACTGCCTAAGCGGCGGAACGGAGGGAACATGGAAATTAACGGAAGGAAGGTGGGGGACGGTTGTCCCGCTTATATTATTGCGGAGTTGTCGGCCAACCATGCCGGAAGCAGAGAGCGGGCGCTGGAAATGATTTCTCTGGCCAGGGAAGCAGGAGCGGACTGCGTGAAAATCCAGACTTACACGGCGGATACCCTGACCATCGACTGCCACAACAAATATTTTGACATTTCGGAGGGTACCTGGAAGGGAGAGAATCTGTATTCTCTTTATCAGAAAGGGTATACTCCCTGGGAATGGCACGAGGAGCTGAAGCGGGAAGCGGAACGGGTGGGGATTGACTTTTTGTCTACGCCCTTTGACAGGACGGCCGTGGATTTCCTGGAAGATCTGGGGATGTCCTTTTATAAAATTGCTTCCTTTGAGATGGTGGATATACCCTTGATTGAGTATATTGCCTCTAAGGGAAAGCCTATTATCATGTCTACGGGCATGGGGACCCTGGAGGAGATGGAAGAGGCGGTGGAGGCGGTGTATGGTCAGGGAAACAGGCAGCTGGCGATCATGAGATGCTCCAGCGCCTATCCTGCCAGGGTGGAGGAGATGAACCTGAGCACCCTGGCGGACATGAAGGAGCGGTTTCGGATTCCGGTAGGGCTGTCGGATCATTCCATGGGTTCCTTCAGCGCCTCGGTGGCAGTGGCTATGGGGGCGAATCTGATCGAAAAGCATTTCTGTGCCAGCCGGGCCATAGAGAATCCGGATGCTTCCTTTTCCATGGAGCCGGAGGAGTTCCGGCAGATGGTGGAAGCCGTCAGGGAAGTGGAAAGGGCAAAGGGAATCGTCTCCTATGGCGTTTCGGAGCAGGAGCAGTCCAATCTCCGTTTCCGGAGATCCCTGTTTGTAGTGGAAGACATTGCGGCAGGGGAAGCGCTGACACCTGAAAATATACGCAGCATCCGGCCCTCTTACGGACTGAAGCCCAAATATTATAAAGAGGTTCTGGGCAGGCGGGCCAGGAGGCCTTTAAGCAAAGGAACCCCTCTTTCCTTTGAGGATCTGGAGGAGTAGCGGCATGGAATTATCATTGAGGCCGGCAGGGCCGGAGGATATAGACCTGCTGTACCGGTGGGCAAACGATCCCGTCACGAGACAGAACGGGTTCCATACGGAACAGATTTCTTACGAGGAGCACAGGGCATGGTATGCAGGGGTGATGCAGGACGATTCCACCCTGCTCTATATTTGCCTGGAAGATCATAAGCCGGTGGGGCAGATCCGTCTTCGGGTAGAGGGGGGGCAGGCATTAATCAGCTACAGCGTGGATCCGGAGAACCGGGGACGGGGCGTGGGAACAAGGCTCCTGGGCCTGGCGGAGGAGCGGCTGAAGAGGGAGTATCCTCGGGCGGAGCTTCTTTGGGGGGAGGTAAAGTATGAAAATGTTCCCTCTCTGCGGGCCTTTGAGAAAAACGGATATGCCCGGGAGGACAGGGAGAACTGCGTGGTCTACAGGAAGGAGATTTGATTTGGTATTTATTCGTGCGGACGGCAATCCTGTCATTGGCATGGGGCATGTGATGCGGTGTCTGGCCATAGCGGCAGCCATGGAGGAAAAACCGGTCTTTGTGACGGCCTGCGAGGAGTGCGGGCCGATTATAGAAAGGCAGGGCTACAGGGTTGTGGTACTGCCTGTGGATTATCGGAGGATGGAAGAGGAGATCTCCCTGCTGGAGAAGCTGGCGGAAGAAGCGGGAACGGGGCTGGCAGAAGCGGCAGTGCCGGGCGCAGCAGGCGCGGAGGCGGGCAAAGCCGGGGCGGGAGCAGAAGCGGAGCCGGGGAAAAGGCCGGTCTTCCTGGTGGACAGTTACCAGGTGACGGAGGAGTATTTCCGCAGGCTGAAAAATCTGGGAGCCGTGGCATGTCTGGAGGATCTGGGGATTTCTTATCCGGTGGATCTGCTGATAAATTATAATCTTTATGCGTCCAGGCTGACATACAGGGAAGGGCTGCACACTTTGCTGGGAACGGCTTATGCGCCGTTGAGGCAGGAATTTGCGGAAGTTCGGGAGGGCAAAGGAAAAGCAGGAGCAAGGCAAGCACGGGAGGGGCGGGAGAGAGAAGGACGGATCAAGGCGCTGCAGGCCGGGGAAGTACCGATCAGAGAACGGCAGGTTCGGGAAAGGGTGGAACAGGTTCTGATTACCACCGGGGGCGGTGATCCGTATTTTGCGGCAGCAGGCTTTCTGGAGGCCTTTCTGGAGGAAGGGCAGGAAGACGGCGGGCCGGTGTTTCATGTGGTGAGCGGCCCCATGAATTCGTTTGCCGGAGAGCTGAAGGCACGGTATGGCGGGATTTCCCGGGTCAGGATTCATGAAGGGGTCACGGATATGAAGAGTCTCATGGAGCAGTGCGACGTGGCGCTGACTGCCGCGGGAAGTACGGTCTATGAGCTGTGCTCTTTGGGAATTCCCATGATATGTTTCTATTTTGCGGAGAATCAGCGGCAGGGGGCGGAGTGTCTGGCAGAGCAGACGGATATTGTCAATGCCGGCAACTATGCCGGGGATGCGGCAGAAACGGTACAGAGGGCACTTGCTGCCTTCCGGCGGTGTATGCGGGAGCCCGGTTACAGAAGCCTGCTGGGAAGACAGGAGCGGCGGCTGGTGGACGGACAGGGGGCCGGGCGGATTGCAGAGGAGCTGTCAAGACTTTAAAAAGTGGACGGGAGATGGAAAATGGTATCTTTTGAAGACTGGTTTCAGCGGACAAAGAAAAAAATAAAGAGGGAATGGAAGCTTGCCTTTCTGACGGCTTTTGTGGCGGGACTGCTGATACATATGCCTGTGATGCTTTCGGACATTCCCAATCATGACGGCCTGGACAGCATGTATTTTGACCAGAATATGATTACCTCCGGAAGGTGGTTCCTGTCGGTAGCGTGCGGATTTTCTTCTTATTACACGCTTCCCTGGGTGATCGGCCTGCTGGGCCTGGTCTTCCTGGGGTTTGCGGCGGCAGCGCTGACGGAGCTTCTGGAGATCAGAAAGAGCTGGGCGGTTGTGGCAGCCGGCGGGCTGCTGGCTGCCTTTCCGGCGCTGGCCTCCACTTTCGCCTATGTGTTTACCCTGGACGGATATATGCTGGCGCTGTTGCTGGCGGTGCTGGCAGTGCTGGTCACAAAGAAGTACCGCTATGGTTTCCTGCCTGGAGGCCTTTGCCTGGCATTCAGCCTGGGGATTTACCAGGGGTATCTTTCCTTTGCCATGATCCTTTGCATCTATGCCATTCTGATGCTGGCCCAGGAAAAGGCGGTGCCGGCGGAGAAGGTGAAAAGAGGGCTCCGCTATCTGTATATGGGGGTGCTGGGAGCGGTGCTTTACTATGTGATATTGCAGGTGCTGCTGCAGATCCAGGGCAAGTCCCTGGACACCTATCAGGGCATTTCCGGACTGGCGGCCGACACTGCCCCTTCCGCCGGAATCCTGCAGAGGGTTCTGGGCATGTATCAGGATTTTGCAGCATTTTCCGTAAAGGGGAATGTACTTATGAATAACTGGATTTCCGCGGCGGCGTGGATACTGCTGGCCTGCCTGGCGCTGGCTGTGGGGATTATTCTGACGGGAAAAAGAAAGTGGTGGAAGAGTCCGTGGTTTTTCGTTATAATGGTCGTAACGGTCCTGGCAATTCCTTTTGCAGCCAACAGTATCCTGTTGATTTCGCCTGCGGTGACTTACCATCTGTTGATGCGTTACCAGTGGGTGCTTTTTCCCATCGGGCTGATTGTATTTATCGGCAGGCACGGCAGCGAAACCCGTATGGGGGCGGCGGCAGAGTGGGGTGCCCTGGCGGCGGCCTTTGCGCTGGTGTTCTTTTACGGAGTGACGGATAACATCGGTTACTCCAATCTGCACAAGAGATATGAGAAGACTTACGCTTACTGTGTGCGGCTGTTGGACAGAATAGAACAGACGCCGGGGTATTATCAGGGAATTCCTATTGCCATGATCGGCGTAGTGGGGGACGATGAATTTCCGGCCACGGATATTACCCTGCCTGTGACCTCGGGAATGATCGGTATCAACGGGGACAGCCTGTTGTACACCGGAGAGAATTACAGGCTGTTTATAAGGCATTACCTGGGGGCAACCCTGAACATTCTGCCTGCGGAGGCCATGACGGATATGTATGACGATCCGGAGTACATTGCCATGGACAGCTTTCCGGGTCCGGATTCCGTCAGGATTATTGACGGAGTACTGTACATTAAGACGGAAAATTTACATTAAAAGGAGAAACGGGATGGCGCTGTTATCGATCGTTTTGCCGGCCTATAATGAGGAGCAGAATATACCGAATACCGTGGAGGTTCTGGCGGGACTTCTGGAAAATAACGGGATTGAGTATGAGTTGGTGTTTATCAGTGACGGCTCCGGAGACGGTACTTATGCCGAGATCTGTAAGGCGGCAGAGCGGAATCCCCGGATCAAAGGGGCAGAGTTCTCACGTAATTTCGGCAAGGAGGCGGGAATCTTCGCGGGACTTGAGCTGGCTGCCGGGGATGCGGTGGTGGTCATGGACTGTGACCTGCAGCATCCGCCGGAGACGGTGCTGAAAATGTGGGAGCTCTGGCAGAACGGGGCCGAGATTGTGGAGGGCATCAAGGCGGACCGGGGCAGGGAAAGCCTGGGACATAAGCTTTCCGCCGGGCTGTTTTACAAGATTATGAGCAGGCTGATCAAGATAGATATGAGCGCGTCCTCGGATTTCAAGCTGCTGGACCGTAAGGTGGTGGATGTGCTGCTGTCCCTGCCGGAGAGGAATACCTTCTTTCGGGCACTGAGCTTCTGGGCAGGTTTCCGCACGGCAACGGTGGAGTATGAGGTACGGGAGAGGCAGTACGGGGAGAGCAAATGGTCATTCTGGAGCCTGATGAAATATGCCATTTCCAATGCCACCTCCTTCAGCACCTTTCCCCTGCAGATGGTGACGGTGGTGGGACTGCTGGCTATTTTGTTCAGTGCGGTGATAGCGGTACAGACGCTGGTGCGGTTCCTGATGGGAGATTCCGTGGAGGGCTTTACCACGGTAATCCTGCTGATCCTGATTATCGGCGGATTCCTGATGCTTAGCCTGGGTGTGATCGGACATTATATTGCCAGAATCTATGAGGAGGTTAAGGGCAGGCCGAAATATATTATCAGTAATGTAACGGAAAATGTACGGGGAGAAGTGAAAGGCTCCTGGTTAAAAAGAAGAAACGGAGGGAAAAAGGATGATAAACTTTAATGTGCCGCCCTGTGGGGAGAAGGCGGGAGAGTATATGCAGGAATGTGTCAGAAACCAGAAGATCTGCGGAGACGGGGCCTATACCAAAAAGTGCAGCGAATGGATTGAGCAGAGGACGGGGACGGCAAAATGTCTCCTGACCACCTCCTGCACCCATGCCACGGAGCTGGCTGCCCTGCTGGCCGATATACAGCCGGGGGATGAGGTGATTATGCCTTCCTATACCTTTGTGTCCACGGCCAACGCCTTTGTGCTGAGAGGCGCGGTGCCTGTCTTTGTGGACATCCGGCCGGATACCATGAACATAGACGAGAAGCTGATCGAGGACGCGGTGACGGAAAAGACGAGGGCGATTGCCGTGGTGCATTACGCGGGGGTGTCCTGCGAGATGGATACCATTATGGAGATTGCAGGCAGGCATGGGCTGACAGTGATCGAGGATGCCGCCCAGGGAGTTATGGCTTCCTATAAGGGAAAGGCTCTGGGGACTATCGGAGACTTCGGCTGCTTCAGCTTTCATGAGACGAAGAACTACAGTATGGGAGAAGGCGGCGCACTGCTGATCCGGGATGAGAGCCGGGTGGAGGATGCGGAGATTCTCCGGGAGAAGGGAACCAACCGCAGCAAATATTACAGAGGCCAGATTGATAAGTATACCTGGGTCAATTTAGGCTCTTCCTATCTTCCCAGCGATATGAACGCCGCATATCTGTATGCCCAGCTGGAGATTGCGGACGAAATCAATAACGCCAGGCTTGCTCTGTGGAATCGTTATTATGAGAATCTGCTTCCTCTGGCGGAGGCGGGAAGGATCGAATTGCCGGTGGTGCCGGAAGGCTGTGTGCACAATGCGCACATGTTCTATATCAAGGCGAAGGACATTGAGGAGAGGACGGCCAGAATCAAGGCTCTGAAGGAAAACGGGATCCTTTCGGTCTTTCATTATATTCCTCTGCATACGGCGGCGGCAGGGCAGAAATTCGGACGCTTCCACGGTGAGGACAAATATACTACCAGGGAGAGTGAAAGGCTGATGCGCCTGCCTATGTATTACGGGCTGACGTTGGAGCAGGTTGATTCTATCTGCGATGTGATTAAGAGGTTTCAGGAATGATGCAGACGGTGTTGCAGATTCTGCTGCTGGTATTGATGCTGGGGATAGTGCCTCTTCTTGTGGGCGGCATCTTTGTCCGGCCGGCCGGAGAAGCTTTTAAGCTGCCTGGAGAAGGCCCGGAGCTTTCCGGAGCGTGCTTCGGCCTTTCCGGGGAAGGGCTTAGCCTGCCCCTGCGGTGGGTGGGCGGTCAGATGGTGCTCTGGGGGGGATTCCAGGTCATCTGTGTTCCGGTGATATTAAAGGAGGCACCGTTCCATCTTGTAGTAAAGCTGTTTCTGGTTTATACGGGAATACTGCTTTTATTATCCCTGGGATTGGGCATCAGGCAATGGAAGAAGGGAAAGCTGCAGGCTTTCCGCGGTTTCCGTGGGGAGAGATCCGTAAGGGAGATGGTGTTCCCGGTGATTTTCTGGGGGCTTCTGCTGTTCCAGCTTGTGCAGGCGGTTCGCCTTACTTATGGAGACGGGGATGACGCTTATTACGTGGCGATTTCCACTGCAACGGAAAGCTCCGACAGAATGTACAATACTCTGGCATACACAGGATTGACCACGACGACGGACCTGAGGCACGGATTGGCGCCGTTTCCGGTGTGGATTGCTTTTCTGGCTGAAATATCGGGTATGCCTGTGGTTATGACGGCGCATGTGGCGGTGGCGGTAACCATGATTGCCATGGGCTATGCGGCCCTTTCCCTGATTGGCGGACAACTGTTCGGGAAGCGGGAGCAGCGGTGGCTGTTTTTGATCTTTGCGGAGCTTTTGGTAGTGTTCGGGGGATATTCCCTGTATACCGCGGAAAATTTCATGATGGCAAGGAGCAGACAGGGGAAAGCGGCACTGAGCAGTCTTGTCATTCCCTTTCTGCTCTTTCTGCTGCTGTATCTGTTCCGGAGACTGGATGCCGGCGAGGGGGTTCCACGGGGATTTTATGTACTGACGACGGCTGCCGTGGCGGCAGGCAGCCTCTGCAGTACGCTGGGTGCCCTGCTGTGTTGTATGCTGGCAGGGGGCGCATGGGTGCTGGGGCTGTGCCTGTACAGGAACCGCAGGAGACTGTTCCCGTTGATTTTCTGCTGCCTGCCGGGTATAGTCTATGCCCTGCTTTACATGATTTTCAAGAAGGTGGGATAGAAGATGTGGAATGAGCTTGCGGCGGTTTTCAGAGAATATATGGGGACGGGCCTGATTGTGGTGCTGTATCTGTTCTGTCTGGTTTATCTGTACCTGAAGGAAGATAGGAAGTATGTGCGGGTTCTTTTCATTTATGTCCCCGTCTGTATTCTGCTGTTGTTTTTCAACCCGCTTTTTGCCGTGCTTGTGTACCGGGCGGCGGATGAAGAGATCTACTACAGAATTCTGTGGCTGCTTCCGGTGACTGCCGGTATCGCATATACAGCCTGCCATATCTTTGGAAGGCTGCAGGGGAAAATAAAGTACGGGATGGCGGCGGCAGCGGCCGTAATCATAATGATTTCCGGCCGGTGCGTATACGACAGTCCTTATTATACGGTGGCAGAGAATCTGTATCATGTGCCGGACAGCGTGGTTCATATCTGTGATGCCATCATTGTGCCGGGCAGGGAGGTAATGGCGGCTTTTCCCAGAGAGCTGCTGCAGTATGTGCGACAGTATTCCAGCCTTGTGTGTATGCCGTATGGCAGGGAAACGCTGGTAGACAGATGGAATGCGGGCACGGAGCTGTCTCAGGTCATGGAGCAGGAGCCTCTGAATCTGGATACGGCAGTTCCCCTGCTGCGGGAGAAGGGCTGCCATTATGTGATTCTCAGGGAAGGCAGGCAGATACTGGGAGATTTGAAGGAGTTTGGCTGGGAGATCTTCGGGGAGACGGACGGCTATGTCATCTACCGGGATACCGGGATACCGCTGGTCATACCGGAGCTGTAAAAAAATCCGCTTATCCTGTGGGCTGACAGGACAGGCGGTTTTTTCTTTCTCCGGCTTACTATCGATACCTTTCGCACATTATTCAAAATCATTGTAATAATTCAAGGCGTACAGGAGACGTTCAAGCACCCTTTTCCGTCCCTCGGCATTCAAATGAATGTTGTCGCTCAGGTAGTTTACCGCGTTATCTTCGTTGAAGGTGACATAAAAATTGTCCACATAGGAGACCCGGGCGGCACTACAGCTTTGGGCGCCGCTGCGGATATAGGCGGAAAGTGTATCCTGTCCGTAGCGCACAATATCACTGCTGATATATTCGCCGTTTTCATCCAGCCTGTCAGAGAACGCATAAGTGGGAGACATGACAATAATGCGTGTATTCGGATGCTCCTGCCGCAGAATCTGCAGACCCGCCTCCAGATTTCCCGCAAAGGACTGGGTGGGGGATATTCCCTCGGCGGTATTGGCCGGGCGTCCGGCCAGATAATCGGAGGCGTCGTACATAACCACGATCACATCCACGGTGTCAAAATCCAGTGTGGACAGGATCTCCCGTACTTCCGATGTTTCGGGGGGAGCCTCCGGGCCCAGGGCTTCCGCAGCCTGGCCGGGGAAGTCATATACCTCCAGGTCCGTTGAGAGGAGTGACATCCAGTAGAAATTAAAACCGTCCCAGGGATTGATGCTCATATCCGGCATGACCTCAGTGGAAGCAAGGTAGCTGCCGTTGATGGAGCAATTATAGACAGTGCCTCCGGTGGCTTTTGCCAGCATGGCGGCCAGGCCTTCCTCCGAATCACGGTCCTCCGCAAAAGGACCGTTCCCGAATATGGCAATGGAAAGCCCGTCCTCCAGGTTGGGGGCGATGATATTTCCCTCACTGTCTGTCAGGGAGAGAATACTGTCGTAGCTTTCCGCAACATAATCGTCCGTTCCCCTGTTGGCCTCCTCCGGATCAACCGGCTGCCCCCAGGTCATGTATTTATACAGGATAAAGGAAACGGTTACCACTACAACCACAAGTAAGACAACGTGTATGTTAATGGGAAACTTCTTTCCGGAAGCGGGCCGGGCATCCTCTTCTTCCCGGCCATAGTCCTCTGTGTCGTCTTCGTATTCCGGATCATAGTCCTCCGTGCTTTCGTCCTCTTCCATATCGCATAGTGCCGCTTCTTCCCTGTCTTCCGCTTCTTCGCAGAAGTCATTCTCCATGCCGGAGCCATCTGCTGTGTCGGCTATGTCTTCCAGGGAGGCTTTGCCTTTCTGGGCAGTGTCGTTTTTCCTGCGGGCAGGGCCGCCGGCAGCAGAGGCCCTGGCAGTGCCCGGATTCCGGTTATTGGTTTTTCCGCTGCTGATATTTTCATGATCCAGGTCGATGATTTCGAGCTCCGGTAAATCTTCTTTGCGCATATTCCCTCCAGTCTGACCGTCAGTTACCTTATTTTACTATTATGTGCCGGGAAAGTCCACCTTATTAGCTTTACTTTCAAAAGATTTAAGAAATTATAAAGAAATAGCGCGAAAGCTTGATGCGTACAGGAGGATGATGCTATAATGTTACAGAATTGTTAAATTGGGGATTTGCGTCTGCGTTGATTTGGAAAGGAATACGTATATGAAAAAAAGGTTTAACCATACAAAGCGCCCGGAAGATGAAATGATGCTCCGTGAAGAATGGGAGAATTATGACGAGGCCGTTGAGGAAGAGGAAGTGTGCGCTGAGGGCGAAGAGGGCGAGTACTATGCCGGGGAGGAAGAGGAAGCCTACGCTGAGGGCGAAGAGGGCGAGTACTATGCCGAGGAGGAAGAGGAAGCCTACGCTGAGGGCGAAGAGGGCGAGTACTATGCCGGGGAGGAAGAGGAAGCCTACGCT
>CAJTKW010000027.1:0-36918 GCA_910577035.1 uncultured Acetatifactor sp. | reverse complement strand
GCCGGGGAGGAAGAGGAAGCCTACGCTGAGGGCGAAGAGGGCGAGTACTATGCCGGGGAGGAAGAGGAGGCGTATGCAGAAGGCGAAGAGGGCGAGTACTATGCCGAGGAGGAAGAGGAGGCGTATGCAGAAGGCGAAGAGGGCGAGTACTATGTCGGAGAAGAAGAGGAAGCGTACGCAGAAGCCGAGTATTATGCCGAAGAGGAAGAGCTCCGTAATGACAATGGGGAGTATTATGCCAGGGAGGATGCGGCATTTTCGCAGGGGGCTGGGAATTATGCCCAGGCCGGAGCGCTTTATGCCGGGGACGGGGAGGCTTATGTCGGAGACGGGGAGATTATTTACGAGGATGATGACATCTATAATGTAGATCTTGGGGCAGAGCAGGTGCCTACAGGCAGAGATTACGGGAAGAAGCCCCAGAGTGCGCTGCTTCGCAGGCTGGCCGGTATGACGGTAATGGATCGCGTGATTGCCTGTACGGGGATTCTCGTGCTGCTTCTTGCCCTGGTGACGGGGGGTGTCTGGCTGAGATATAAGATTGTGCAGGGCCAGGTATCTGATTTTGTCACCGTGGGCAGCCAGCTGGAGGATATTGAGCTGATTGGGGGAGACGGCCTGCTGGCGGTGGCGGATGCACAGATTGCCAGACTTGAGGCGGCGAACATAGTCCTGGATCCGGAAGAGACGGATCCGCCCCTGGAGGATGAGGAGGACCCGGAATATACGGAAAACGAATATTCCCGTCAGATAACCGTGGAGATGGAAATGACATCCATCCAGAAGGATCTGAAGATCAAATTTACCAACAAGAAGACGGGAAAGCTGGTAGCAAATGTGCCTTTTTCCGTAAATATCACCGATCCGGACGGAAAGACCAGCATCTGGTCGGATGATGACATGGATGGTATTATCTACAAAAAGGATATAGCTCCCGGAACCTATAAGGTGGCCATGGAAGAGCTGTCGGATTCGAAATATTCCGGTTATGCCATCTCCACCAAGTCCAGATCCGTGGAAGTAAAGAAGGATATTGCTTATGAGAAGGTGGATGTGGCCAATGAGGTGAAGAAGGAGACAGAGGTTGACGCTGCCAAAGAGGATACCGCCAAGAACGATACAGTGGTGGAGTCCGCACTTCAGGATACCGTTGCCTGGGTGGAGAGTACCTCTGTGGGTACTTCCTATATCGAAGTGGCGAAAAGTGAAATCGTAAATCCGCTGGAGAACCTGAAGGTGGCCGGAATATTGAACAAGAGCTTCCGGCGGATGGCATTAAAGGGCAATGCGGTAACGATTACGGCTGCTCCCGGACAGGAGATCAGGCCGGGGGGGACCGCGCAGCTGACGGCGGGGCAGCCCGTGATTACCGGGGAGGCCGGGGAAAAGGTAACGGTTACGGAGCTGACGGACGAGAGCTGGCGCAGCCTTAAGCCTGAAGTAGCATCAGTGAATGACCATGGACTGGTCACCGGTGTGGCGGCAGGCGAGGCGGTGATCCAATACAGCGCCAGGGCGAAGGTTACGGTGGAGCCTGCGGATCCTTCGGTATCCGGCGGAGACGCGGGAAGTACTGCCACGGGAAACACGGCCACAGCCACGACCTCCGAAATAATAGATGTCAGCGGCCAGATTACGATCAGGGTGGGTGAGGGCTCCGGGGGAACCCTTACGGCAGACAGGAATTCCCTGGGTATCGTCGTCCGGGGAACCGACATGGTGCAGGTTACGGCCAGAAACTTTGCGGAGGGAAAGAAGCTGCTGTATAAGGCGGTATCCGACAGGGAAGCTGTGGCAACGGCTGCGGTGGATGCTGCCGGCAGGGTAACGATTACCGGTGTGGCGGCAGGCACGGCCAATATTACGGTGACGGCCAATTATGAAACAGGCGGTACCGCCGAGACGGAGGCAAAGACGGTGATTGCGGTAACCGTGGGGGCGAACAAGGCGTTGGAGCTGGACAGTACGGCTACTCTGGCATATGTGGGAAATCCGCTGGTTCTGAATGCCACGATCAAGGGAGTTTCCACGAATACGCCCGGACTGACTGTGGAATCCAGCGACGCCACGGTGGTAAAGGCAACGGTGGGGACGTTTACGGCAGAAAATACTGTCATTAAGGCACCCATAACGTTGGAACCCCTGAAAGAAGGCAGTGCCGTACTTACCGTTAAATGTATGGAAAACGGGGAGGAGGTGACAGCCACCTGTGCTGTCACGGTAAAGAAGAATCCCAGGGAAGATAAGCAGACGGCGCTGCAGGATAAGTCCGGCAATGCCCTATATGTAGTGGAAAACGGGGAGTACAGGGCGGCGGCCTATGCGGACTATTTTACCTATGATAAGTTCTACAGGAAGGGGGATGTGAAATATACGGGCTGGCAGACCATCGGCGGGCATGTGTATTATTTCACGGCGGACAATAAGCCTGTGACCGGAGAGCAGGTCATACAGGGGGCAAAGTATACCTTCGCCAGTGACGGGACTCTGGTAGTCGGAAACGGAACGACAGGAATTGACGTATCAAAATGGAACGGAACCATTGATTGGAATGCCGTGAAAAATTCGGGAATCAGCTATGTGATTATCCGCTGCGGCTACAGAGGCTCTTCCAAGGGAGCACTGATTGAGGACAGCAAATTCCAGGCCAATATCAAGGGCGCAACGGCAGCAGGCCTGAAGGTTGGCGTATATTTCTTTACCCAGGCGGTAGACGAGCGCGAGGCGGTGGAAGAGGCATCCATGGTACTGGGACTGATTAAGAATTACAAAATTTCCTACCCTGTCTTCCTGGATGTGGAATCCAGCGGCGGCCGGGGCGATGGCATCAGCAGGGAGATGAGGACGGCAGTCTGCAGGGCCTTCTGCGAGACGATTCAGCAGCAGGGATACACGGCGGGTATTTATGCCAACAAGACCTGGCTGGAAAACAAGATAGATGCCGGCGCGCTGAGTGCATATAAAATCTGGCTGGCCCAGTACGCCCAGGCACCCACCTATACCGGCAGATATGATATGTGGCAGTACAGATCAACCGGCAGGGTGTCCGGCATCAGCGGGGATGTGGATATGAACCAGAGCTACCTGGGATATTAGGGAAACGCAGATTTAATCGGCACTTCCTTAGTCCGGGGGCTTTGGTTCCCGGCTCCGGGAACCGTAACGCTTCATAAAAACGCAACTTATTCTTAAGAATAAAAGCATTTGGAATTCCGTGAAAAGTGTGGTATGATGATTTTATTCCGGACGGAGTGGAAAAGGAGACACGTTTTATGAGGACATATCTTGTTACGGGGGGCGCCGGATTTATCGGCTCCAATTATATTCATTACATGTTTCGCAGGTACGGTGACACAATCCGGATTATCAATGTGGATGCGCTTACCTATGCCGGGAATCTGGAGAACCTGAAGGATATTGAGGACAGGCCGAATTATACATTTATAAAGGCGGATATTTGCGATAAGGAAGCGATTACGCATATTTTTGAGAGCAATGACATTGACAGGGTGGTGCATTTTGCGGCGGAGAGCCATGTGGACAGAAGCATCAGGAACCCGGAGGTGTTTGTGCAGACCAATGTGCTGGGAACGGCAGTGATGCTGAATTGCGCCAGGGCGGCCTGGGAGCTGCCGGACGGAAGCTATAAAGAGGATAAGAAGTTTCTACATGTTTCCACGGACGAGGTATACGGTTCCCTGCCTGAGGATGACAATGCCTTTTTCTATGAGACTACGCCTTATGATCCCCATAGTCCTTATTCCGCCAGCAAGGCGGGCTCGGACATGCTGGTGAAGGCCTACATGGATACTTATCATTTTCCGGCAAATATTACCAATTGCTCTAACAATTACGGGCCTTATCAGTTTCCGGAGAAGCTGATTCCCCTGATTATCAATAATGCCCTTCAGGGCAAGAAGCTTCCGGTATACGGCGACGGCAAAAATGTCAGGGACTGGTTATATGTGGAGGATCATGCCAAGGCCATAGATATGGTGCAGGAGCAGGGGAGGCTGTTCCAGACCTACAATATCGGCGGCCATAACGAAAAGCAGAATATAGAAATCATTCAGATTATTCTGGAGACTCTGCAGGAAATGCTGCCGGAAGGAGATCCCAGAAAGGCCCATGTGAATGCGGACCTGATTACGTATGTGGAAGACAGGAAGGGGCATGACAGAAGATATGCCATAGCGCCCGATAAGATCAGGGCGGAAATCGGCTGGGAGCCGGAGACCATGTTTAAGGAAGGCATCCGCAGGACGATCCAGTGGTTTTTTGAGCATGAGGAATGGATGAAAAACGTAACCAGCGGTGACTATCAGAAGTATTACGCGGAGATGTACAGGGAATGAAGTAAGGTATCGTTGGCTGCGTGGGGTAAATGGGGACGATGAAGATCGTTCCCATTCGGCGTGAACGGAAGGAAGTATCAGAATAAAAAGAAAGGAACGGTCGTTATTTTATGAAGGGAATTATTCTTGCAGGAGGATCCGGAACAAGGCTTTATCCTTTGACTAAGGCAATATCCAAGCAGATCATGCCGGTGTATGACAAGCCTATGATCTATTATCCGCTTTCCACGCTGATGCTGGCGGGGATCAGGGAGGTGCTGATTATTTCAACACCCAGGGATCTTCCGGTGTTTCAGGAGCTTCTGGGGGACGGGCAGCAGCTGGGAATGAGCTTTTCTTATGCGGTGCAGGAGTATCCCAGGGGACTGGCAGACGCCTTTATTATCGGTGCGGACTTTATCGGCAGCGACAGGGTGGCGCTTGTGCTGGGAGACAATATCTTTTACGGACAGAGCTTTTCCAGAGTCCTGCGGGAGGTGGCGGCCAGGGAGAAGGGTGCCACCATCTTTGGCTATTATGTAAGGGATCCCCGGGAGTATGGGGTGGTGGAATTTGACGAAAGCGGCAAAGCGCTTTCCATAGAGGAAAAGCCGGAACGGCCCAGAAGCAATTACGCGGTTCCCGGCCTGTATTTTTATGATAATGATGTGGTGGAGATTGCCTCGAATGTGAAACCCTCTGCCAGAGGAGAAATCGAGATTACTTCCGTGAACAACGAGTATCTGTGCCGGGGTACGCTTCACGTGGAAAGGCTGGGCAGAGGTTTTGCATGGCTGGATACAGGGAATCATGATGCGCTTCTGGATGCCTCGGATTTCGTGGCGGCGTTCCAGAAGAGGCAGGGGCTGTATATTTCCTGCATTGAGGAGATCGCCTATAAGCGGGGATTTATCGACAGGGAGCAGCTTCTTAAGCTGGCGGAGCCGTTGATGAAGACGAACTACGGAAAATATCTGGTTGAGGTGGCAAATGGACTCTAAACTGCGAAAGATGACAATTTTGTCTTCTGTAGCCGTGATCCTGCTGGTAGGGCTGCTGGTATTTTACAACAATCGTGACGAGGGTCCCCGGAGGCCTGCCGTTCCGCCGGGGGATACTCAGACACAGGAACCGGGGGATTCCGGTGACGGGCAGATCGGCAACGACCTTTCGGCATTTCTGCGGGATGCGACTTTCTTTGACCCGGAGGTTAATCCTGTTCTGGAGGCGGCTATGGACGCTTCCGTCCGGCTGTCCATGGTAGTGACTTCGGTAGAAAAGGATCTGCGTATTAAGATTGTGGATCTGTCCGGTGAACCGGTGACGGGGGAAAGCTTCTTTGTGGAGCTGGAAGGTCTTGGCCAGTATAAGGATCTGGATATGGATGGGATCATTTATATCGGCGACCTGGCGTCAGGGGATTATTACGTGAAGCTGCTTCCCATGGAAGGATACAGGGTTCCGGAAAATGAGATCAAGGTGCATGTCAAGGATAAGGTAGAGTATGTGGCTATCGATGATATTTCCCTGCTAATCAAGACGGAGGCGGATATTGATGCGGAGGCCGAGGATACCGGAGAGGCAGAGGCCAGGGAGGATGCGGACAGGACGGAGATCAAGAAGCTTCAGAGTACTACGGGTAACAGCCGGGTGGGCATTGACGTATCCAAGTGGAACGGGGAGATCGATTGGGACAGGGTGCGCGATGCCGGGGTGGAATTTGCCATAATCAGGGCGGGGTACAGAGGCTCCGTGACGGGCAGCCTGGTGGAGGATCCTTATTTTATCGCAAATATGAAGGGCGCTGCGGCAAGCGGCATACCGGTGGGGGTATATTTCTTTACCCAGGCGGTGAATGAGGTGGAGGCCGTGGAGGAAGCATCCGCAGTGCTGCAGATGGTGAAGGAATACAATCTGGATTATCCCGTGTTTATCGATACCGAGGGCGCAGGAGGCAACGGGCGGGCGGACGGACTGGACGTGGAGGACAGGACCCTGGTCTGTGAGGCGTTCTGCCGTACTGTGGAGAATGCCGGCTACCGGGCGGGAGTCTACGGAAGCCGTAACTGGTACAACAATCGTCTTTATACGGACAGGCTGGATAACGAGTACTGTATCTGGCTTGCGGAATATCGGAGCGTGCCGCTTTATGAGGGGTATTACCAGATGTGGCAGTATACCTCCAAGGGTGAAGTGGACGGGATTTCCGGCAATGTGGATATGAATATAAGCTACTACTGAGAAAACAGGAAAGGAAGCAGGGCAAAATGGGAAAAATTGAGGTAGAAACCTTTGAAATCGAGGGCTTGAAGGTGATTAACCCTACTGTGATCGGGGATTCCAGAGGGTATTTCTGTGAGACATATCATTATGAAGATTATAAGGCGGCGGGGATTCCGGACATTTTTGTGCAGGATAATCAGTCCGCGTCCCGGCGGGGCGTGCTCAGAGGGCTGCACTTCCAGATTGAACATCCTCAGGCGAAGCTTGTGAGGGTTATCAGGGGCGAGGTATTTGATGTGGCGGTGGACATCCGCAAGGGTTCCCCGACTTATGGGCAGTGGCACGGTGTGCTGCTTTCCGAGGAAAATAAGAAGCAGTTTTATGTGCCGAAGAATTTTGCCCATGGCTTCCTGGTGCTTTCGGATTATGCGGAATTTTTCTATAAATGTACGGATTTTTACCATCCCGGCGATGAGGGAGGCATCATGTACAACGACCCGGCTATCGGTGTGAAATGGCCGATTCCGGAAGGTATGGAGCTGATTTTCTCCGAGAGGGACACGAAGTGGCCGAGCTGGAGGAGCTGACATGAGGATTAGCAAAAAGGGCGGAATTGCCCTGTTTTTCACAGCGGGGGCCCTGCTGGCGGCTGTGATTATCGTGCATCAGAACCAGGGCCCCGGAGCGGATCCCCGACAGGAACTGATGAAAAAGGTACTGTCCTGTACGGTAATTCTGCTTTCCTGTCTTATCTTTGCAAAATGGTATGACAAGTTTACCACGCTCCCGGTAGAGCTGTTTCAAAACAGGCATCTGATCTGGAAGCTGGCAAAAAACGATTTCAAAAAGCGCTATGCCGGCTCCTATATGGGGGCGGTGTGGGCGCTGGCGCAGCCCGTGGTTACGGTGGCAATGTATTATATTGTCTTTGATAAGCTTATGGGAAATCAGGTCAGCAGGGGATCAGGCGACATTCCCTATGTCCTGTTTCTCACGGCGGGCCTGGTGCCCTGGTTCTATTTCAATGAAGCATTGAACGGCGGTACCAATGCCATGCTGGAATATAATTATCTGGTCAAAAAGGTGGTATTTAAGATCAGCATTCTGCCTATTATCAAGATTATTGCGGCAACCTTCATCCATGCTTTTTTTGTGGTGGTACTGCTGGTGGTGGCGGCCGTTTACGGCTATTATCCTACGGTTTATACGCTGCAGATTTTTTATTACAGTGCTTGTCTGTTTATTTTTGTACTGGCGTTGTGCTATACCACCTGCTCTGTGGTAGTCTTCTTCCGGGATCTGGCACAGATCATTAACATAGCTTTGCAGATCGGCATGTGGGCTACGCCCATTCTCTGGGATTTCAGCAATATAAGCGGCGGCTGGGTTATTTTTCTCAAGCTGAATCCGCTGGTTTATATCGTCAACGGTTACAGGAGCGCGATCTATGAAAGACAATGGTTCTTTCAGGACTTTTTCTCCACAATGTACTTCTGGATTGTGACGGTAGTTCTGTTTGGAATCGGTGCGGCATTGTTCAGGCGTCTGAAGGTTCACTTTGCGGATGTGCTGTAACCAGTTCAGCCAGCAGATGCGGATGACGGAAAATCATGCTCGCATGAATTTTCCGCTATCCGTGTCTGCTGAGGGAATGCCAGACCACGAAATAAAAGAAGAGTCGCGAAAGCGACGTCGAATGCGAAGCAGTCGCTTTTATGAGTGAGTTCTGGCATGTGCTGAACGGGGAAAGCAGCGAAGCTGAACGAGGAAAGCGGCGAAGCAGTCGCTTTTATGAGTGAGTTCTGGCATGTGCTGAACGAGGGAAAGCAGCGAAGCTGAACGAGGAAAGCGGCGAAGCAGCCGCTTTTATGAGGAGAAACAAATGCAAAACAAGGTTCATGACGGGACGGCTCCCGCAATCGTCGTGCAAAATATAGAAAAAGTCTATAAGCTGTACGACAGGCCCAGAGACCGGGTCAAAGAGGCGCTGGGGTTTGGGAAAAAACAGGCTCACAGGCAGCACTATGCTTTACATGGCATCAGCATGGACATATATAAGGGGGAGACGGTGGGCATCATAGGTACCAACGGTTCCGGGAAGTCAACCCTTTTAAAAATAATAACAGGCGTTCTCAATCCCACTGCGGGAGAAGTGAAGGTAAACGGGCGGATTTCGGCCCTTCTGGAGCTTGGGGCGGGATTTAACCAGGAGTACAACGGTATAGAAAACGTGTACCTCAACGGCACGATGATGGGCTTTTCGGAGAAGGAAATCGAGGAGAAGCTGCCCGCAATCCTGGAATTTGCGGATATTGGCGATTATGCCCGGCAGCCCGTGAAGACCTACTCCAGCGGGATGTTTGTCCGGCTTGCCTTTGCGGTATCCATTAATATTGAACCGGAGATCCTGATTGTGGATGAGGCGCTTTCGGTGGGAGATGTATTTTTCCAGGCAAAGTGCTATCGCAAGTTTGAGGAGTTTAAGGAGCTGGGAAAGACCATAGTCTTTGTCAGCCATGATCTGAGCAGTATCAGTAAATACTGTGACAGAGTATTCCTGTTGAATCGGGGAGAGCTTCTGGGTGAGGGATCCCCGAAGGAGATGATTGATGCCTATAAGCGTGTGCTGGTGGGGCAGTATGAAATCCCGGAAAAGCAGGAAAATCATGATTTGATCCATGAGATAGATCCCCGGGAAGAAAGCGTTGAAGCCGCTTCCACGGATGTAAGCGCCCCCCCGGCGGACGAAAGTGTCAATCCGTCCGCCCTGGAATACGGGACGAAACAGGCCCGCATTGTGGAATATGATCTGACGGATGACAGAGGGGTGAGGACATCGGCGGTTATAAAGGGAACTTCATTTACTCTGCATATGCGGGTGGAGTTTGACGAGCATGTCCCGGCACCGATTTTTGCATTTTCTATTAAAAATGTAAAAGGAACGGAGATCACAGGGACCAATTCCATGATTGAGAAGGCTTTTCTGGAGAGTGTGGAGCCCGGACAGACCAAGGATATTACCTTTACCCAGAAAATGAGTCTCCAGGGAGGGGAATATCTGTTGTCCCTGGGTGTTACGGGGTATCACGGTGATGCTTTTGAGGTGTACCACAGGCTGTATGACGTGATGAACATCACCGTGGTTTCCGATAAGGACACGGTAGGGTTTTACGATATGGATTCGACGGTGGAAGTGAAGGATCACAGGGAATAAAGATGTCAGTGGCCGGGAAACAGGTATGAAGGCTGAAAGGTTTGCAGGGAGGCTTGGGGTATGAGCACGGATATTCAGGACAAGAGCACGGAGGAGATCGGGAAAGTAGTATTGGATTACAGCAAGTATTCCGGGGAAGATCTGTACTGCGACGGGGACGTGGAGGATGAGCTTCTCAAGATTGCCCGGGAACGCTCGGCGGCAGAATATGCCGGAGTGATTGAGAAGCGGAGAAGCTGGCCGATTCTGTATCACCTGTCGCCACTGCGGGAAAACATCGTGGAGTGGGTTCCCATGGATAAGTCCCACAGGGTACTTGAAGTGGGAAGCGGCTGCGGGGCGATTACGGGTGCGCTGGCCAGAAAGGCAGGAAGCGTTACCTGCGTGGACCTCTCCCAAAAGCGGAGCCGCATCAATGCTTACCGCCACAGGGAATGTGATAATGTCACCATTCATGTGGGCAACTTTAAGGACATTGAACCTGATCTGCCCAGGGATTATGATTATATCTGCCTGATCGGAGTATTTGAGTACGGGCAGAGCTATATTGGGGGTGAGACACCCTTCGAGGATTTCCTGAAGATTTTGATGCCTCATCTTGCGAAGGGCGGCAGGATTCTGATTGCCATTGAGAATAAATACGGATTGAAATACTTCGCAGGGTGCAGGGAAGATCATCTGGGAACCTGCTTCTCCGGTATCGAGAATTATGCCGACGGAGGCGGAGTCCGCACCTTCAGCAGAAAGGGCCTGGAAAAAATATTTGCAGCTTGTGGGGTAAAGGAGTCTCATTTTTATTATCCTTATCCGGATTATAAGTTCATGACTACCCTGTACAGCGACGGCCGCCAGCCAGGAAAAGGTGAGCTTTCCAATAACCTCCGGAATTTTGACCGGGACCGGCTGCTTTTGTTTGACGAACGCAACGCCTTTGACGGGATTGCGGAGGATGGTCTTTTCCCTGTGTTTTCCAATTCTTTTTTTGCTGTTGTGGGGGAGGACTTTGAGGCAGAGTATGTTAAGTACTCCAATGAGAGAGCTCCGGAGTATGCCATCAGGACCGAGATCAGCCGGAGGCCGGAAGCGGGAATCAGGACGGGAAGGACGCCGGAGGCAGGAAACGGGAAGAATTGGGACATGGGGAGCTGCGTGCGGAAATATCCGGTAGGCAGGGATGCGGCTGACCACATCCGGGAGATGGAAACGGCATACAGAAGCTTAACGGAAAGATACCATGGGGGAAAGCTGGAAATCAATTGCTGCAGGCTTAAGGAAGAAGGGGAGCAGGTTTATATAGAATTTGAATTTGTGCAGGGGACACCTTTGTCCGTGCTGCTGGACAAGTGCCTGGAGAGGGACGACCAGGAAGGTTTTCTCAGACTGTTTGAGGAATATCTGGAACGGATCGGGTACAACAGTGAATATCCGGCGGCGGATTATGATCTGACCTTTTCCAATATTCTTGTGGACGGCGAAAGGTGGACGCTGATTGATTATGAGTGGACCTTTGGCAAACAGGTTGAAACCAGGGAACTGGCTTTCAGGGCAATCTACTGTTATTTATTGGAAGACAAGAAAAGGAATAAATTAAATCTTGATATGATTTTAAAGACTCTAGAGATTACGGAAGAAGAGGCGGAAGAGTTTCGGGAACAGGAGAGAGGCTTCCAGGCCTTCGTATCGGGGAAGCGCATGGTCATGGGACAGATGTGGGAGCTGATCGGAAACAAGGCCCTTTCCCTCCGGGATTTTCTGGAGAAATACTGGGAAGCGGAGCGCCTGAAGCGGATTCAGATTTATGAGGACAGGGGAAACGGTTATCATGAGGAAGAATCGTATCTGGTGTCCGGGGCGTATGTGGATGAAAAGACAGTGGAGCTGGAGCTG
The DNA here is from genome assembly GCA_910577035.1 of uncultured Acetatifactor sp. Classification (GTDB taxonomy): domain Bacteria; phylum Bacillota; class Clostridia; order Lachnospirales; family Lachnospiraceae; genus Acetatifactor. Next base: position 25,260 of record CAJTKW010000027.1, on the reverse strand, counting down.
AAGGTGGACAGGGAAGTGCGGATGCTTCGTATTGACCCTGCATTTTATAGCTGTGCCGTTAAAATCAGGGAACTGACATTTAATGATGTGCCTGTTCCCCTGCATAGAAAACACATGTTTCTTAATGGGAGGGTGGCAAAACCTTCCACGTTTATTTTCCCTACCGAGGATCCGGGTATTAATATCCTGCTGGAGAAGCTGCCCAGGGAGGAGGAGAATACTTTGTTTGTCAGGATGGAGGTGGCGCTTGTGCCCCTCTCCATAGCGGAGGAAGCCGCACACGCGGCAAGGCGCCTCCTGTAAAAGCCGCAGAAAGAAGCCCCTGGCGGGAAAGATCCCGCCGGGGCTTTTAAAGGCCGAGGGAGAAGTCGGCGCTGTTTAAGGTCAGGTTCGGATTGTAGTACGGATCGCCGCTTTTTAATATTTTGGTCCAGCGCTGCTGGAATTTTTCTATTTCGCCCTGAAAACGCCGGATCTTTTCCGGGGTGTCTTCATAGCCCCGGGATTTGGACTCGTAGTGATGGAGCTCCGCGTAAGGATTGTAGACTACCAGCTTGCCCAGATCCCGGACCTTCAGGCAGAAATCCACGTCATTAAAGGCTACCGCCAGCTCCTCCGTCAGGCCGCCGACTGCCCTGAACACTTCATGCTTTACCATGAGGCAGGCCGCGGTGACCGCAGAATAATCCTGGGCACAGAGGATGCGTTTCTGGTATCCGGGGTCGTGACGCGGGGCGCCTACGAAGGTGTTGCCTGCAACGCCGCCCAGACCTATGACCACGCCGGCATGCTGGATGGTATCGTCCTCATACCAGAGCCTGGCGCCTACAATTCCCACATCCTCCCGCATACAGTAATTCAGCATTTCCTGAAGACAGTTCCCGTCGATCATTTCCGTGTCATTATTGAGCAGAAGGAGATATTCTCCCCGGGCATACTGCTCTCCGAAGTTGTTAATGGCGGAGAAATTGAAGCCTCCCTTATAAGTAACAACCGTTACGTTTTGCTGTTTCCGGATCTCCTCATAGTAGCGGAAGGTTTCCTCCTCCGTACTGTTATTTTCAATGATAATATATTCGTAGTTTCGGTACAGGGACTTGGCATCAATGGAATCCAGGCATTTTTTCAGATCTCCCACGTGATCCTTGTTGGGAATCAGAATGGAGACCAGGGGCGTCTGCTCCCAGTGATAAACGGTGTGGTACATACCCAGATAGCCGGCGTTTTCCACGGTGGCAGGCAGCCCCAGCCGCTGATAATGGGCTTCCAGCGCCCGGCGTCCCGCCTCGAAGGCGTACAGCTTGCTCTCCGGATTGGATGCGGTAGAGTCCATGTGGCAGCGCCAGTGGTACAGTATCCGGGGAATATGGCAGATTTCTTCTGCCTGCTCACAGCAGCGGAGGATGAAGTCGTAATCCTGGGCGCCGTCAAATTCCTGACGGAGAAGCCCCGTCTGCTCCAGAAGGCTTCTCTTAACCACAAACATATGGCAGATATAGTTCAGGCTGCGCAGATAATCCGGGTTGAAATCCGGCTTGAAATTCGGTTCAAAATGAGTTTTACCGGACATATCCACCTTGTCCTCGTCCGTGTACAGCACTTCGGCGCCTTTATGGAGGAGCAGCGTTCTGGCACACTCATACAGGGCGTTGGGAGCGATGATGTCATCATGATCTGCCAGGACCACGAAATCACCGGAGGACATCCTGACAGCGGCGTTGGTATTTTCCGCAATACCCAGGTTTTTGTCCAGAAGCTGATAATGGATCCGGCTGTCATCACCGGCCAGGCGTTTCACCGTATCTTCCAGAGAATGCTCCCTGCCGCTGCCGTCGGCCAGGCAGAGCTCCCAGTGGGGATAGGTCTGGGCAAGGATGGACTGCAGCAGTTCGCTCAGATATGTTTCCCGGGTGAGGTACAGAGGAATCACAATGCTGAAGGTAACGGGTTCCGTGAAAATTTCCCTGCGCTGGCGCTCCAATTCCCGCCTGGACGGCTGATGCCTTTCATACCAGGCGGGATAGTCCATGCGGGCGTTTATTTTTTTGAACTGGCGGAATATGCGCTTTATGGTATTTCCCCAGCCCTCCCGGCCCAGATAAGAGGAAAAGCGTTTCCAGACACTCAGTCTGGCAGTATGCCGGCTGGCTCTGGATACGGTGGTTTTAAAGGTCTTACTTTGGGTACCGGAGGTAAAGCGGATCTGAAATGATCTGGCGGCGTCCGCGGGAAATCTGACCCGGAAGCCGGCCTCTACCACAGCGGGAGTGACATCGCCGGAGGCGTTATCCCCGGGGCCGTGTTCCCTGCCGGCATCCGGGAAATTGCCGTCGTTCCAGATAATGGGAATGTCGTATTCGTACAGCACATCCTGTCTGTAGGATCGGGTAATGCTGCTGTCGATGAGGGCGCCCTTGCTGTCCAGAATCTGGATTTTCACGGGGTCACTGCCCAGGGCCCAGCCCTGGATTTGTACGAAGCCGTCCGTCACCTGACAGCTTTCGATATTGTAGAACAGGCGCTGCAGATCCTTACGGAGGGTGGAGACGGAAATGGTGGTTACCTTGTCTGCCGTCCCCTCAAAGCGGTCCGTGATGGACAGCGTCCGGCCCTTCTCCCAGTGCTCGGGAAGGCTGACCCGGAAGGTCAGCTCCTCGCCGGGCTCCTGTCTGCCGAAAAGAGGCTTTCCGTCCAGTGAAAAGAAGAGCGTGTGTCCTGCGGAACCGCCCTCCCGGAAACTGCCCTGAACCAACAGTGTATTTTGAGTATGCAGATGGAAGCGATAATTATCCGAGTATTGATTCATGACGGCGCTTACCTCCCTTAAAGCGATAACGATATATGCCGGCAGTAAGGCCGTGCCGGCAGAATGCAACAGCCCGGTGACACCTTTGAACTGTTACGCAGAATCATTGTACCACAAATATAAAAGAGTGACAATCTTGAAAAAGCAGAGCTAATCCAGTATAATGAGGACACGATATGGAAGAGGTACATGCGGATGCTTTTTAACTCAGTGGTCTTTATCATACTATTTCTGCCGGCGGCGCTTTTGGGATGGTTTCTGCTGCAAAGACTGGAAAATCCCATATTTGCCAAGCTTTTTCTGATCGGCATGTCCTTTTGGTTCTACGGATATTATAATATTTCCTATCTGTGGATCCTGATTGTCAGCCTGGTGTTCAATTACGGGGTCAGTGCCCTGCTGGAGCGTTTTTCCGGGAGAAAAGCCTGTACGGGGCTGCTGGCTGCGGGGATCCTGGGCAATCTGGGACTGCTCTTTTATTTCAAATACTTTAATTTCTTTGTGGATAACTGCAATTTTTTCCTGCACACGGATTTTCATGTGGAAAAGATTGCGCTGCCGCTGGGCATCAGCTTCTTTACGTTTCAGCAGCTTTCCTTTGTAATTGACCGTTATCAGGGGGAAGCGCCTCATTATCCGCCGGCGGATTACTGCTTTTTTGTCAGCTTTTTCCCCCAGCTGGTAGCGGGGCCCATTGTGCTTCACAGCGAGCTTCTGCCCCGGCTTCAGGAAAGGAAGGACATCCGGCGTCCTTCTGCGGATCATTTCTACGACGGCTTCTCACTTTTCGTCATTGGGCTGGCGAAAAAGGTTCTGCTGGCCGATGCGCTGGCAGTGCCGGTAAATGCGGAGTATGAGAATATTATGGCGCTGGATACGCCCTCGGCATGGATTGTCATTGTGTTCTACATGCTGGAGCTGTATTTTGATTTCAGCGGTTACTGCGACATGGCCCGGGGAATCGGCAGAATGTTCGGCTTTACCCTTCCGGAGAATTTTGACGCCCCCTTTCAGGCGGCTTCCGTCAGGGAGTTCTGGCGCAGATGGCATATGACTCTGTCACGCTTTTTGTCCAGATATATTTATTTCCCGCTGGGCGGCAGCCGCAGAGGAAAGGCCAGGCAATGTCTGAACTTACTGGTGGTGTTTCTGGTCAGCGGCCTGTGGCACGGTGCAAACTGGACGTTTATCCTCTGGGGGCTGATGCACGGGCTGGCCGCGGTTTTTGAAACCCTGTTTCCCGGAGCACGCTTTAAATGGAACTGGCTGAACAGGCTGCTGACCTTTCTCTTTGTGACTTTGTCCTTTTCCATTTTCAGGAGCGATTCCCTGAACGAGGCGCTGCTTTTATGGAAGAAGCTCTTTACGGCCGGGAACAGCGGATTCTTTATTGCCATGTGCAATACCCTGAGATACCCTGAGAATTATGCGTTGGTCAAATTCCTGGAGATGGCGGCACCCGGCCTGCTGAATCCCTTTTACGCCGTGACCTTTTGTCTGCTGGCGGGAATCGGGATTGCTGCCGTCAGAGGCAGGAAGGCAGAGCAGTGGATCCGGGCTGGGGAGGCTTTTGCCTGGCCACGCTATTCGTCTGGTCCTTTGTTTCACTGTCCCAGGTCAGTGTGTTCCTGTATTTTAACTTTTAAGTGCATTTCGGTGATTGTTTCCGGCGGCGGGACGGAATGGGAGTGAAAATGGCAAGAGGGAGAGCAGCAAATCAGAAAGCGGGAAATCAGAAAACAGCAAATCAGAAAGCAGAAGGCGGCATAAATGAGGGTATGAAGGCGACGGATAAGAAAAAGGCGCTGAAAAGAATAGCAGCCGTTATTGCGGCGGAACTGATTTTGGCTGCCGCCGTGGTGTGGCTGTTGGATCCTTTTTATCAGTATCACGAACCCTTTTTCGGACTGGAGGCCGTTCTGAACGACAGGGAGAACCAGATGGCGGGAACCATACGTAATTTTCGGTATGACAGTCTGCTGGTGGGCTCATCCGTGGCGGAAAATTTTGATACGGAGCAGCTGAATGGGGCCTATGGCTGTAATGCGCTGAAGGTAATCAGAGCTTCCGGCTCCATGGCGGATCTTCTGTACTATGTGGAGATGGCGGAGGAGCGGCAGGAGCTTGGGAATATTTTCTGGTGTCTGGATATTTTCGCCATGAATGCCTCCCCGGAGGTGCAGATGTTTCAGGAGGGAATCCCCCGATATTTATATACCGCCACGCCCCTGGATGATCTGCCGTACCTGTATAACAAGGAAATCCTGCTGGAAAAGATTCCTGCTATGATTGTCAGCTCTGTTAAGGGGATCAACACGGGAGGAGCGGCTTACAACTGGGCGGCAGACAAGAACTTCAGCGCAGAAGGAGCCATGAGGTGGTATGACAGGCCCAAGGATGCCGGAAAGGATATTGTAAAAAAGGATCCGGAGCTGTATCGGGAGGCGGTGCGGGAAAACGTGAATATGCTGGCCGGCCAGCTTGCGGCACATCCGGAGATCCAATACCGCTTTCTGGTACCCCCCTACTCCATGCTGTGGTGGGACTGCGCCTGGGTGAACGGGGAGGAGGAGGAAAGACTCTATATATTGGAGGAAACCCTTGCCATGCTGCTCTCCTTTGACAATACGGAGGTTTATTATTTTCAGAATGACAGGGATATTATCTGTAATCTGGACAATTATATGGACATGATCCATTATTCGCCGGAGATCAACCGCTTTATGCTGGAGGAAATGCAGAAAGGAAATTACCGCCTGACCGGGGAAAACCGGGAAGCCGTACTGGAGGATATGCGGAATCTGGTCAGGGAAATCCACGAGAAGGAGATTTACAGATATTATTAAATTACACATGATGTTTAAAACATTTATGTGTGGTACAGCGGTAAAAAATATGGTACAATGATTGTACTGATATGGTAAAAAAGCCCGTGGGGCAGAAACGAGGTAAAATAGGATGAGCTACATGGAGGAATTCAATTTCTGGCTGGAGGACGATTATTTTGACCAGGACACTAAGAATGAACTGTTGGCAATTCGTAACGATCCGGGAGAAATCGAGGATCGGTTTTACAAGGAGCTGGAATTCGGAACCGGCGGACTGCGTGGTGTGATCGGTGCCGGAACCAACCGTATGAATGTTTATACCGTGCGCAAGGCTACCCAGGGCCTGGCGAATTTTATTTTAAAGCAGGGCACCCAGGCCAAGGGCGTTGCCATCGCGTATGACTCCAGGCGGATGTCACCGGAATTTGCCGATGTGGCAGGGCTTTGCCTGGCAGCCAATGGCATCAAGGCTTATGTGTTCGATTCCCTGAGGCCCACTCCTGAGCTTTCCTTTGCCCTTCGCACCCTGGGCTGTACGGCAGGAATCGTGGTGACGGCAAGCCATAACCCTCCGGAATACAACGGATATAAGGTTTACTGGGAGGACGGCGCCCAGGTTACCGCTCCCAAGGATGTGCAGATCATTGATGAGGTAAAGGCCATTAAGGATTTCCATCAGTGTAAGACCATGGATAAGGATGCGGCCATTGCCGACGGGCTTTACCAGGTGATCGGGAAGGAGATTGACGACCGGTATATGGCGGAGCTGAAGAAGCAGATTATCCATCCCGATGTGATTCAGGAAATGGCAGAGGATATTAAGATTGTCTATACTCCTCTCTGCGGAACCGGTAACCTTCCTGTGAGAAGAGTGCTTTCCGAGCTGGGCTTCAAGAATGTGTATGTGGTGCCTGAGCAGGAGAACCCCGATCCCAAATTCACCACCCTGGATTATCCCAATCCCGAGGATCCCAAGGCGTTTACATATGCTCTTCGTCTTGCAAAAGAAAAGGATGCGGATATTGTGCTTGCCACCGATCCCGATGCGGACCGTCTGGGAGTGTATGCCAAGGACACCAAAACCGGCGAATATGTATCCTTTACCGGAAATATGTCCGGTATGCTGATTGCCGAGTACATCCTGAGGGAAAAGACCGCTACCGGCACCATGCCCGAGAATCCGGCGCTGGTAACTACCATTGTGACTACCAACATGACCAGGCCCATCACTTCCGCTTATCATGTGAAGCTGATCGAGGTGCTGACAGGATTCAAATTTATCGGCGAACAGATCAAGCTCTTTGAGCAGACCGGCAGCAATCATTATGTGTTCGGCCTGGAAGAGAGCTATGGCTGTCTGGCGGGAACCCATGCCAGAGATAAAGATGCAATTGTTGCCGTTATGTGCCTCTGCGAGGTGGCGGCGTACTGTAAGAAGCAAGGAAAGACTCTGTGGGATATGATGCTGGATACCTATGAAAAATATGGTTATTATAAGGAGAGCCAGTATACCATTACCATGAAGGGGATTGACGGCGCGAAGCAGATCGCGGAGATCATGGATAAGCTGCGGCAGAATCCCCCCAGGGCATTTGGTGCCAGAAAGGTGCTGAAATTCAGAGATTACCAGACAGACAGGGTTATTGACATGGCGGACAATACGGAGACTAAGACAGGCCTGCCCAAGTCTAATGTGCTCTATTTCGAACTGCCCGACGACGAGTGGTGCTGTGCCCGCCCCTCCGGTACCGAGCCTAAGATCAAGTTCTACATGGGCGTGAAGGGAAGCAGCATTGAGGATGCCGAAGGAAGACTGAAGCAGCTGACGGAGGATCTGAAGGCGGAGCTGTAATTTCAGCCTGACACCGAACGGTGAAATATGCAGCCAGCCGTGAACCGCCGGCGCGGAGCAAATAAGGATTCCCTGCCCTACAGGCAGGGAATTTCCATATAAGAAGGGCAAATGGGACAGATTAATTTATCCAACCTGAAAAAAACAGCATATTTTGTAAAGCGTAACGGGATAAAAAGCGCATGTTATGAAATAAAGGAGCGGCTGGAACAGAGAAAGCAGCCACCTTATGTCTGGACACCTCCGCCTCCGGACCTGCTGGAGGCTCAGCGGTACAATGCCCGGGAGACGGGTTTGGACATAAGGTTCAGCGTGGTGGTTCCCACATACCGTACGCCGGAAAGGTGCCTCCGGGAGCTGGCGGATTCTCTGCTGGCTCAGAGTTACCCGTATTGGGAGCTGATCCTGGCAGATGCTACGGAGGATGACAGTGTTTCCGGAGCAGCAGAGACGTATGATGACCCCCGGATCCGCTATGTCCCCCTGGAGAATAACGGGGGAATCTCGGAGAATACCAACCGGGCGCTGGAACTGGCTGCAGGGGACTATGTGGGGCTTCTGGACCATGATGATGTATTGACTGCAGATGCCCTGTATGAAATGGCCTGCCGGATCAAGGCAGAATATGGCGCGGGAAGGGAGCCTCAGCTGTTATATTCCGACGAGGATAAGTGCAACAGCGATATGACGGCATTTTATGAGCCGAATTATAAAGAAGATTTTAACTTGGATCTGCTGCTGTGTAATAATTACATTTGTCATTTTATGGTAATGAAACGGGAGCTCATTCAAAGGCTGGGACTGAGAAAGGAATATGACGGAGCCCAGGATTATGACCTGGCCCTGAGGGCGGCGGATGCACTGGCCCACAGGGAGCAGGATATTCTGCATATTCCCAGAGTGCTTTATCACTGGCGCTGTCACAGCGGATCCACGGCGGAGAACCCCTGGAGCAAGGGCTATGCCTATGATGCGGGCCGCAGGGCCCTGCAAAGCTTTGCGGACAAAAGGAAATGGCAGGCGAAGGCGGTGGATCTGGCCCATCCGGGCTTTTACCGGCTGGAATACGGCAGGAGCCCGCTGCGGATCCGGGAAGATCTGGCGGCAGTGGGAGGCAGGCTGGTTTCAGGGGGAAGGATCACAGGCGGGCGGATGCGGGCTGACGGGTCGGTGCTGTACGGTGGACTGCCTGCGGCCTACAGCGGGTACCTGCACCGGGCGATTTTGCAGCAGGACGCGGAGGCCCTGGACCTGCGCTGTATGGAACTGAGGGAATCCCTGAGAGGGCTGTTTACGGAGGTGACGGGGCTTCGCTATATCACTCTGCCGGGGACGGAAAGGTTTGACGGATCCACGCTGCCCAAAGACGCCGATCCGGTGGAAATCAGCCTTCGGCTCAGTGCAGCCCTGAGGACGGCAGGCTATCGGCTCTTATATATGCCGGAATATTGACGGAGAAAATATGTGCAAAGTAACAGTTGTTATACCAAATTACAACGGAATCAGATTCCTCAGAGACTGTCTGGATGCAATCCTGGACCAGGATCCTGATACGCCGGAATATGAAGTCCTGGTGGTGGATAACGGGTCTGAAGACGGCAGCCTTGCGCTGCTCAGGGAAGTATATATCCGGGAATATGCTTCTACGGATTACGGTTCCCCTGAGGGGGATGCTTCGGGACAGGCTCTGGAATGCCGTGCCCCGGGGGACCGCCCCCGGGTGAGGGTGGAAGCGCTTCCCGAAAATACCGGCTTCTGTCATGCGGTCAATGTGGGGATAGGGCTTTCTGACAGCCCGTATGTTATTTTATTGAATAATGACACAAAGGTTAAATCTGCATTTATTAAGAGCTTGTGTTATGCTATTGAGAAAAGGCCTGAAGCATTTTCTGTCAGCGCGAGAATGCTGATGTGGGACAATCCTGAGCTGATAGATGACGCCGGCGACCGTTACTGCGTCTTTGGCTGGGGCTATGCCCGGGGAAAGGGAAAGCCGGCAGAACAGTATTCCCTGCCCTGCGAGGTTTTTGCGGCCTGTGCCGGTGCTGCAATTTACCGCAGGAGTATCTTGGAGGAGATCGGAAGCTTTGACGAAGAGCATTTTGCCTATATGGAGGATCTGGATATTGGCTATCGGGCCCGTATCTACGGCTATCGCAATTATTATGAACCCGGGGCCGAAGTAATCCATTACGGCAGTGCTTCCAGCGGCTCCAGATACAATGAGTGGAAGACGGTGCTTGCGGCGGCAAATAATATTTATGTGGTGGGGAAAAACATGCCCCTGCTTCAGCGGATCTGGAATCTGCCCTTTTTGCTGGCAGGATTTGGGGTAAAATTTATATTTTTCTGTAAGAAGGGGATGGGAAGGGCTTACGTCAAAGGCTTTGGAAAAGGCTTTACCAGGCTGTTCAGTGCCGGGGGAAGGGCACATAAGGTCAGGTTCCGTTTTAAGCATTTGAAGAATTATCTGGCCATTCAGGGCCAGCTCTATCTTAATGTCTTTCGGTTTCTTAAGAAAACTTAAGAAACAGCTTCATAATTTCATAAGTAGTTTCCCTTATAATAAATTTCATGATAAAGGATAACCAGAAAGTATTTAACCGATTAATGGTGATCATTGACGCTGCCATCACGGTGGCGTCCTTTATGCTTGCTTATTTATTTAAATTTTATGTTTTGAACAGCGGGCCCGGCCCGGGAGTCCTTCCGGCGGTAGAATACTTTCGGCTTCTGATCTTTATCGTTCCCATTTATGCGTTGATTTACTATTCCTGCGGCGTGTATGCGCCGAAACGCACGGTGCGCAGGAGGTTTGAAATTTTTGGGATCGTAAAGGCAAATACCATCGGGATCATGGCGTTGATTATACTTTTGTATATGATTATCCGGGAGATCAATATATCCCGTTCCGTGATGGCGTTCTTTTATGCCTTTAATATCGTGATTACTTCTTCGTTCCGGCTTGCCCTGAGAAAGGGGCTGAGGACGATACGCAGTAAGGGATATAATCTGAAGCATCTGCTTCTGGTAGGGTATTCCAGGGCGGCGGAGGAATATATAGACAGGCTCACGGACAATCCCCAATGGGGCTATGCGGCGGTGGGAATCCTGGATAACAGTATTCCGGCGGGCACGGTTTACCGGGGGGTGAAGGTTCTGGGCAGTCTGGGAAATCTGGAAATTATTCTGCCGGAGAACAAGCTGGATGAAATAGCGATTACCCTGTCCCTGAAGGATTACGATTATCTGGAGCGGATTGTGGGGATCTGTGAAAAATCCGGAGTCCATACGAAGTTTATTCCGGATTACAACAGCCTGATTCCCAGCAAGCCTTACACGGAGGACCTGATGGGGCTTCCCGTAATCAATATCCGCTACGTACCGCTGACAAACATGGGCAACAAGCTGATTAAGCGGGCCATGGATATTGCAGGCTCCCTGTTCGGAATTATCATAACCTCCCCTGTCATGCTGCTGGCGGCGCTGCTGGTAAAGCTGACAAGCCCGGGCCCCGTTATTTTCAGGCAGGAACGGGTAGGGCTTCATAACAGGCCCTTCTATATGTACAAATTCCGCAGTATGGAGCAGCAGAAGCCGACTGAGGAAAAGAAAGCCTGGACAGTCAGGGACGACCCCAGGGTGACAAAGGTAGGAAAGCTTTTAAGAAGAACCAGCCTGGATGAGCTTCCGCAGCTCTTTAACATATTAAAAGGGGACATGAGCCTTGTGGGCCCCAGGCCGGAACGGCCGCTGTTCGTGGAGAAATTTAAGGAAGAGATTCCCAGGTACATGGTCAAGCATCAGGTACGGCCGGGGCTGACCGGCTGGGCGCAGGTAAACGGCCTGCGGGGAGACACTTCCATACGCAAACGCATTGACTACGACATATACTATATTGAAAACTGGACGCTTGGTTTTGACATTAAAATAATTTTTATGACTTTTTTTACAGGTTTTGTCAACAAGAATGCTTATTGATAACAAGGAGAGGGTAGTATGGCAACGAATCAGAAGAGAAGAAATCCGGCGGGGGTACCCGTAAATGGGAAGGCAGCGGTGGCAAAGCGCAAAAACAAGCGCAAGATGATTATTTTTGTATTTGAGGTGCTGATTATTCTGGCTATGCTGGTTGCACTTTGGCTGGCATCGCGTATTTCCACCAAGGGGCCCCAGGTGATGACGCTGGATCCTGAGCAGCTGGCAGTTCCCCAGGAGATTAAGGAAGCCAAGGACCAGGGGGAAAGTACCATGCTGGGGTATAAGAACATTGCCCTGTTCGGCGTGGACGCTACGAACGAGAAAGAGGTGGGCAAGAACAGCCGCAGCGATACCATTATGATTGCCAGTATCAATATGGATACCCATGACATCAAACTGGTCAGCGTGTATCGTGACACCTATCTGAACATCGGCAAAAGCGAAGGCGACGAAAACGACACCTATTCGAAATGTAACGCGGCTTATGCCAAGGGCGGCCCTACCCGGGCAATCCGGATGCTGAATACAAATCTGGATATGGATATTGAAGACTTTGTGACCATAGGCTATAACAGCCTGATCGATGTGATCGACGGCCTGGGCGGTGTGTGGGTGGAGATCAAACAGAACGAGATCAGCTATCTTAACGATTACCAGAAGAGTATCGTAGCCCAGTGGAAGTACGGTGTAAAGGGCAGCGGCGATAAGGGTGAGCTGACGGCGGAGGATCTGAAGGTGCTTAAATCATCCGATTATGTGCCCGTGAAGGAAGCGGGTTACCAGCTGCTGGACGGGCTGCAGGCATCGGCCTATTGCCGGATCCGTTACGTAGGAAACGATTTTGCCCGGACCGAGCGGCAGCGTACCGTTTTGAAGGCAATTCAGGATCAGGCGTTGAAGGCGGATTTCAATACACTGACAAATATCTTTAATAAAGTGGTAGGGCAGGTATATACCAGTCTGGGCAAGGAAGAAATGCTGGAAATGCTGGCTGATATTGCAAAGTATAAAATCGTGGACGAAAGCGGATTCCCCGAGGAAGGAAAGTTTGCTACGGGCAATATCGGCGCCAGCGGCAGCTGTGTGGTGCCCCTGGATCTGGAAAGCAATGTAATCTGGCTGCACCAGTTCCTGTTTGACGACGATGACTACCAGGTGTCGGAGGGTGTACAGGAGCGGGGAGAAATGATCGAATCCAGGACGAGAAAATATTTGACTGAACAATGATGGGGAAGTGTAAAGGGGAGCAGAAAACGCTCCCCTTTCTGGGGTTTCCGGAGAAAGGCGGGCAGAGGTTGAAAATCGATGTGATTATTCCCGTGTATAAACCGGGGCAGGAGCTGCCGGTCCTGCTGGACAGGCTGCAGCGGCAGACAGTACCGATAAATAAAATCATTCTCATGAATACGGAGAAACAGTATTTTGAGGAAGCTTCCGTGAAAAAATACCATAATGTGGAGGTCCATCATCTGTCCAGGAAGGAATTTGACCATGGGGGTACAAGGCATATGGCGGTACAGTATTCGGAGGCCGATATATTCGTGCTTATGACCCAGGATGCCCTTCCGGCAGACAGATTCCTGATCGAAAGGCTGACGGAAAACCTGCAGGTGCCGGCGCAGGGAAGGGGCGCGGAAGAATCCGGGGAACAGGTGCCGGCGCAGGGAAGGGGCGCGGAGGTGTCCGGGGAGCAGGTGCCGGCAGTAAAATCGGGAAACCGGGTGCAGGTGGCAGCGGCATACGGGAGGCAGATGCCGCAGGCAGGCAGCAGCGAGTGGGAACGGATTTCCAGGAATTTCAATTATCCCGGGGAGTCACGGATCAAGACGGCGGAGGACCTGCCTGTCCTGGGAATCAAGACCTTTTTCTGCTCCAATGTGTGCGCGGCGTACCGACGGGATATATATGAAAAACTGGGCGGCTTTGTGCGCCATACTATATTTAATGAGGATATGATTTATGCCGCCGGGGTGATCCGGGCCGGTTACGGGGTTGCCTATGAGGCTGGGGCACGGGTGCTGCATTCCCATAACTATACCGGCATACAGCAGCTACGGCGCAATTTTGACCTGGGAGTTTCTCAGGCAGAGCATCCGGAGGTATTTGAGGGAGTGCCCTCCGAAGCGGAGGGGAAAAGGCTGGTAAGGGAGGTCTTCCGCCATTTAAGGCGGGAAGGAAGGCTGTACCGGTTTCCCGGCTTCTGCCTGCAGTGCTGTTTTAAATATGTGGGATACAAATTGGGAAGGAATTACAGAAGGCTGCCCCAAAGGTGGATAACGTCACTTTCTTCCAACAAAGAATATTGGATACAGGCCTGAAGCGGATTCGGATTGCCTGAAGCGGTTTCGGATTGCCGAAAGCGGATTCGGACTACCGAAAGCAGATAAGTGTGGTAAACGCATTTCAGGTATGCTATACTGTAAAGAAGAAATTTTTACCCGGAGGAAATGATATGTGCGGAATCGTAGGTTATATTGGTAGTAAGCAGGCGGCCCCGATTATTTTGGACGGCCTGTCAAAGCTGGAATACAGAGGATATGATTCGGCGGGGCTTGCGGTATATGACGGTACTAAGATCGTCACCAGAAAAGCCATTGGCCGGCTGAAGGTGCTTGAGAATCTGACCAGGGGAGGGGAGACCATGCCGGGACAGTCCGGCATAGGACATACCCGCTGGGCGACTCACGGTGCCCCCAGCGACAGGAATGCCCATCCCCATACCAACACGGGCGGGACAATTGCCGTAGTACACAACGGTATCATTGAAAACTATATTGCCCTGAAAAAGATGCTGACGGAAAAAGGTTACCATTTTACCTCCGAGACGGATACAGAGGTGATTGCCCATTTAATGGACTACTATTATAAGGGAAATCCTCTGGAAACGGTGATGAGGGTATTACACCGGGTGGAGGGCTCTTATGCACTGGGTATCATGTTTGTGGATTATCCTGACGAAATCTATGCGGCCAGGAAGGACAGTCCGCTGATTGTGGGCAAAAACGCGGACGGATGCTTTATTGCCTCCGATGTGCCGGCAATCCTGAGGTATACCAGAAATGTATTCTATCTGGAAAATCAGGAGGTGGTGGTGCTCCGCAAGGACGGTCTGCAGTTCTTTTCCGAGGATGAGGAGGAAGTGATTAAAGAGCCGGTGGTCATTGACTGGGATGCGGATGCGGCCGAGAAAGGCGGATATGAGCACTTTATGCTCAAGGAGATGTATGAGCAGCCAAAGACTGTTACCGATACCATTTCCCCCAGAATCCAAAACGACGATATTGTAATCGAAGAGCTGAAAATGAGCGACGAGGAGCTGCGCAGGATAAGGAAGATACATATTGTGGCCTGCGGCTCTGCCTATCATACAGGAGTCACGGGTAAATATGTGCTGGAGGGGCTTGCCAGGATTCCCGTGGAGGTAGACGTGGCCAGTGAGTTCCGCTATCGGGAACCCATCCTCGAGGAGGGGAGCATGGTCATTGTAATCAGCCAGTCCGGGGAGACGGCAGACACGCTGGCGGCTCTGAGGGAATCAAAGGCCAGAGGCTTCCAGGTGCTGGGCATAGTTAATGTAGTGGGCAGCTCCATTGCCAGGGAAGCGGATGCCTGTCTGTATACCTGGGCCGGGCCGGAGATCGCCGTAGCCACCACCAAGGCTTACAGCGCACAGCTGGCGGCATTATATATGCTGGCAATGAAGCTGGCTAAGGTTCGCGGCACCATCCAGGAAGAGACATTCCAGCAGCTTTTGCGGGATCTGAGACGTCTGCCAGACCAGATAGAGCTTCTGCTGGGACAAAAGGAAAAAATCCAGCACTTTGCCAACAGATATTTGGGAGCGAGGGATATATTCTTTATCGGAAGAGGGATAGACTATGCCATCTCCCTGGAGGGATCCCTGAAGCTCAAAGAAATATCCTATATTCACTCAGAGGCTTATGCCGCAGGGGAGCTCAAGCACGGTACCATTTCTCTGATTGAGGACGGAACGCTGGTGGTGGCAGTCTCCACCCAGCCGGAGCTGTTTAAGAAGACCATCAGCAATATTGTGGAGGTAAAGGCCAGAGGCGCTTTTGTGATGGCAGTGACCGGCGAGAGCAACAAGGCCATTGAAAAGGCTTCTGACTATGTGGTGTATATTCCGGAGACAAATCCGTACTTTACCAATTCGCTTGCCATTATTCCGCTGCAGCTCTTTGCGTACTATGTGGCTGTGGGCAGGGGCTGCGATGTGGATAAGCCGAGAAACCTGGCGAAATCCGTGACCGTGGAATAGGGAGGAAGAGAATGCCCGGAGATTGCGCCCGGATTTCATTTATGCTTCACATTTCAATCACAGTTTTGTCACAAATAAAAGATATACTGTGAACATAAAGATGCAGGAAGCGAAAGGAGTAAGGGCTATGTACGAAAATGAGACTTATTTTGACCGCACTACTTGTTCGGAGGAAGAATTAAAGCAACGGGAAACTCCTTATGATAAGAAGGCGGATAAGACGGCAAGAAAAGAGGCCAGGGCGGCAAAGAAGGCAGAAATCAAAGCAGCGAAGGCGGCCGCTTCGGCAAGAAAGGAAGCAAGGTCTTCCGGGGGAATGGGCCGCAAGGTGATGATTAGTGTCAGCCTTGGGCTGTGCTTCGGACTATTTGCAGGGCTGGGCTTTTACGCGGTCAGGCTGGGGACGGATCATTTCTTCCCGGCAGAAAGCGATAATGCCATTATTACGGAACTTCCGGAAAACCTGGTGAATCTGCCGGTTACAGATAAAAAACCGGATTCCCCGGTCAGCTATGTTTCGTATGTAGTGGATGACGTATCCGATATGGTGGAGGATGTCATGCCTGCCATGGTGGCCATTGTTAAGAATTATACCAGCACCGGTTTGAATCCCTGGGGCCAGATCTACCAAAAGACCAATGTTTCCGGCGGCTCGGGCATTATTGTGGGAGAGACCGACACGGAGCTGCTGATTGCCACCAACAATCATGTGGTGGAGGATGCGGAAAGCCTGGATATTACCTTTATCGATAACAGCACGGCACAAGCCGTTGTCAAGGGGACGGATACGGATATGGATATTGCCGTAATTGCGGTGCCTGTTTCTGCATTATCCCAGGAGACTCTGGACAGCATTGTGGTTGCCAGGCTGGGAAACAGCGATGAGCTGAAGCTGGGCAGGCCGGTAGTGGCAATCGGTAATGCACTGGGGTATGGACAGTCTGTTACGAACGGCATTATCAGTGCCCTGGACAGGGAAATGACTTCTGAGGACGGATCTACCGGCAGATATATCCAGACCAATGCCGCTATCAACCACGGCAATTCCGGCGGGGCACTGCTGAACATGAACGGTGAAGTCATCGGCATTAATGTGGCGAGGATAGACGACGGTGTGGTCAGTGTGGAAGGTATGGGCTTTGCCATTCCCATCAACGCGGCGGAACCCATTATATCGGAGCTGATGCAGCGGGAGACCAGAATCGAAAAGGTGGAAGAGGGAGACATGGGATACATGGGTGTTACCATGCAGACCGTCACGGAGGAGGTTTCCGCCATGTTTGGATTCCCCAGGGGAGTCTTTGTCAGAGAGGTATCCAAGGGAAGCGCGGCGGAAGCGGCGGGTATCAGAGTCGGTGACATTATCGTCAAGTTCGACGGGCAGAGAATCAGCAGCAATGCGGATTTGCTTGAGACCATACAGTATTTCAAGGCAGGGGAGACGGTTACCGTCACCGTGAAGCGATCCGAGAACGGGGAATACGTGGACCGGAAAATAGAGGTTACGCTGGGATCCAGGCCGGCGGAAAACGAATGAAAATAATGACGATAGCGCTGACGAAGAAGCCGAGTCCGGCTGGGGTTTGAGTAAAAAGTGAAAGATGTAAGGTCTGTTCAGGTAACAGGCCTTACTTTTTTTCCTGCAGACAATGAGCCCGGCGGTATTGTTTGACTGTGGAGAAAGTCTGTGTTAGTATAAAATAATGACGGAAGCCGATTAAAATGAAGCAGGCCGGGAGCGAGACAGTCCACCTTCCGGCGGAAATGAGGAAATATGTCTGACAGATACAACGAAGAGGACGAAATGAAAGAGACGGGTGTGAGCGACGGCAGTGACATCCGAAGTGAAAACGACCCGCAGGACGCCGGAAAAGAGGAAGGCCTGCAGGAGAAGCATCCTGATGCTTCCAGAACGAAGAACGCGGGCAAAAGCGACAACAGCGAATACGAGGACGTATGCTTTATCTGCCGCAGGCCTGAGAGCAAGGCGGGGAAAATGTTCAAGCTGCCTAATAATATCTGCGTCTGCGGTGACTGTATGCACAGGACGATGGACACGGTCAGTCAGTTTGATTATCAGGGAATGCTGAACAGCTCGCAGTTCCAGCAGGAAATGGACGAGTTTGCCAGGCAGAACGGGTTCCCCAATATCAGCTTTGTCAACCTGGCGGATCTGCAGGGCGACGGCGGTATTCCCAACAAGCAAAAGCTGAAAAAGAAGAAAAAAGAAGAACCGGCGCCGGCTTTAAACATCCGGGATATTCCTGCGCCTCACAAGATAAAGGCCAGTCTTGACGAATATGTGGTGGGACAGGAGCATGCCAAGAAGGTGATTTCCGTGGCGGTGTACAACCATTATAAACGTGTAGCCACCAACACAATGGACGAAATAGAAATTGAAAAGTCCAACATGCTGATGATCGGCCCTACCGGCTGCGGCAAGACTTATCTGGTAAAAACGCTGGCGAGACTGCTGGACGTGCCGCTGGCCATCACGGATGCAACATCCCTTACCGAGGCGGGATATATCGGTGACGATATTGAGTCGGTAGTATCCAAGCTGCTGGCGGCAGCCGACAATGATGTGGAGAAGGCAGAGCGCGGGATTATATTTATCGACGAGATAGACAAGATCGCCAAGAAAAAGAATACCAATACCAGGGATGTCAGCGGTGAAAGTGTACAGCAGGGAATGCTGAAGCTCCTGGAGGGGGCAGAGGTGGAGGTTCCGGTGGGAGCCAACAGTAAGAACGCCATGGTACCCCTCACAACGGTGAATACCAGAAATATTTTGTTCATCTGCGGCGGTGCCTTCCCTGATCTGGAGGACATTATCAGGGAGCGGCTGACCAAGACCGCATCCATCGGCTTTAATTCGGAGCTTAAGGACAAGTATGATAAGGATAAAAATATTCTTTCCAGGGTGACAGTGGAGGATATTAAGAAATTTGGCATGATCCCGGAATTTATCGGCCGCCTGCCTATCATATATACCCTGGAAGGGCTCACCAGGGAAATGATGGTAAA
The DNA here is from genome assembly GCA_910577035.1 of uncultured Acetatifactor sp. Classification (GTDB taxonomy): domain Bacteria; phylum Bacillota; class Clostridia; order Lachnospirales; family Lachnospiraceae; genus Acetatifactor. Next base: position 6,487 of record CAJTKW010000027.1, on the reverse strand, counting down.
GATCCTGAAGGAGCCGAAAAATGCTATTCTGAAGCAGTATCAGAAGCTGCTGGAGCTGGACGAGGTAAAGCTGGAATTCTCGGACGACGCCCTGGAAGCAATAGCGGAGAAAGCCATGGAGCGGGATACCGGTGCCAGGGCGCTGCGCTCCATAATAGAGGAATTCATGCTGGACATTATGTATGAGATCCCCAAGGATGACAATATCGGCCGTGTCACGATTACCAGGGAATACATCGAAGGAACGGGCGGCCCAGTCATTGATATTCGCGGTAACCAGCTCCTGGAGCAGAAGGGGCAGTAATAAATCAGTTTCCTATTTGGAAAGGCAGAAGCTGCCGGCAGATAATTGTCGGCAGCTTCTGTTTCTTTCGCATTTTCGAGGCAGTTACTTTTGTATCCGGCAGTTACATATAGATTTATACTGCATTTTCTTCTTGACATCCGGGGGTATTATGGTATTATATATATGAACGGTTATTCATATGTTCACAAAAACCAAAAAGGAGAGGTGCGGGATGAAGAAAACTTATAAAATTGAGGTCGATTGCGCAAACTGCGCATTAAAGATGGAAGAGGCCGCGAGGAAGACAGAGGGTGTACAGGACGCCACGGTCAGCTTTATGACCCAGAAGATGAAGGTGGAATTTACGGAAGGCGCGGATGAGAAAGAAGTAATGCAGTCGGTGAGAAAGGCCTGTAAGCGGGTTGAGGACGACTGTGAGATATTCCTTGACTGACGGAGGGAGGTTATGACCAGAAAGCAGAAAAATGTCTTGACTCGGATCATCATGGCAGCGGTCCTCATGGCGGCCCTGCACTTTGTACCGGTTGCGGGCCTGCCCAGATTTGCCCTGTATCTGATCCCCTATCTGGTGATCGGCTGGGATATTCTGAGAAAGGCGGTGCTGGGAATTGCCCATGGCGAGATTTTTGACGAAAATTTTCTCATGGCGGTGGCCACAGTGGGCGCCATGCTGCTGGGAATTTATAATGAGTGTAACGGACGGGAAGGCGAATTTACAGAGGGAGTGGCCGTTATGCTGTTTTATCAGATAGGTGAGCTGTTCCAGTCGGTGGCTGTGGGCAAAAGCCGCAAAAATATCAGTGCCCTGATGGATATTCGCCCGGATTATGCCAATATTGAAGGGGAAGAGGGAAGATTGGAGCAGGTGGATCCGGACGATGTAGAAGTGGGAGCAGTCATTGTGGTACAGCCGGGGGAAAAAATACCTATCGACGGCATCGTGACGGAAGGAAGCTCCACCCTGAATACTGCGGCCCTTACCGGCGAGAGCAGGCCGAGAGAGGTGGAGGCGGGCAGTGAAGTTATCAGCGGCTGTGTAAATCTCACCGGTCTTTTGAAAATAAGGACTACGAAAGAATTCGGAGAATCTACGGTTTCCAAAATACTGGATCTGGTAGAAAATTCCAGTATGAAGAAAGCACGGGCCGAGAATTTTATTACTAAATTTGCAAGATATTATACTCCCGCGGTGTGCGGCGCCGCCTTGATTCTGGCAGTGGTTCCCTCTGTTGCGGGCCTGCTTGCGGGACAGCCGGCTGCCTGGGAGGTGTGGGTTATCCGGGCGCTGACATTTCTGGTAATCAGCTGTCCCTGCGCCCTGGTGATTTCGATACCCTTGAGCTTTTTCGGAGGAATCGGCGGGGCTTCCTCCTGCGGTATCCTGATCAAAGGTTCTAATTATCTGGAGATACTTGCCAGAACGAAATATGTTGTTTTTGACAAGACAGGTACTTTGACAAAGGGTGTGTTCCAGGTGACGGAAATCCATGCGGATGAAAGCTGGCGTAAATCATTGGCAGCCAGGGAAGATCAGTATATGGAGAAAGCCGAAAGCCTGCTGCTGGAATATGCCGCTTATGCGGAGAGTTATTCAAATCACCCGATTTCCAGAAGCCTGAAGGAGGCATACGGTGGGGAAATAGACAGGAGCAGGGTGACCGATGTGGAGGAGATCGGCGGCCACGGTGTGACTGCGCTGGTAAACGGCGTAAAGGTTGCCGCCGGAAATGCCAGGCTGATGAATAAGCTGGGACTGTGCCGGGAAACTGCAGATGCGGAGGGAACGATAGTCTATCTGGCCATAGAAGGGGCTTATGCAGGTTATATCCTGATCTCGGATGTGGTGAAGGAAAAGTCGGGTGAGGCAATAGCGGCGCTGAAGGCATTGGGCGTCAGGCAGACGATCATGCTGACCGGAGACAGCAGGAATACCGCGGAGCGTGTGGCGGCGCAGCTGGGCCTGGATCAGGTGAAGAGCGAGCTGCTGCCGGCTGACAAGGTGGAAGCGGTAGAGGCTTTGCTGGCGGAGAAATCCGATAAGGAAAAGCTTGCCTTTGTAGGAGACGGCATTAACGATGCCCCGGTGCTGTCCAGGGCGGACATCGGCGTAGCCATGGGAGCTTTGGGCTCAGACGCGGCCATTGAAGCCGCAGATATAGTGCTGATGGATGACGATCCCATGAAGCTGGCGCTGGCGATGCGGATTTCTGGAAAGTGCCTGCGGGTGGTCTATGAGAATATTGTGTTTGCCCTGGCGGTAAAGGCGGCCTGCCTGATTTTGGGTGCTTTGGGCATTGCCAATATGTGGCTTGCCATTTTTGCGGATGTGGGAGTGATGGTGATTGCGGTATTGAACGCAATCCGCTGTTTAAAGGTGAAAGCCGCTTGACACGGGGCGGTATATCAGAAACTTTATTTGCCTTTCACACATTTGGAGGCAAGTGAATATTATGGTAGGTAAGAGGTGGAAAATAGATGAAAGAGTTAGCAGTAATTGGGGTTCCCTTTTTGGGAACCACCCTGGGAGCGGCGACGGTCTTCCTGATGAAGCGGGAGATGAACGTATGGCTGGAGAAGCTGCTGCTGGGGTTTGCGTCCGGCGTTATGATTGCCGCATCCATCTGGTCCCTTTTGATACCTGCCATTGAGATGGCGGAGAACCAGGGGAATCAGGCATGGCTCCCTGCCACAGTGGGATTTCTGCTTGGCATGGGGTTTCTTCTGCTGCTCGACAGTCTTATTCCTCATATTCATATTGACAGCGATCAGGCAGAGGGAGTAAAATCTAAACTCAAGAAGACTACCATGCTGGTAATGGCTGTGACACTGCACAACCTGCCGGAGGGAATGGCTGTGGGCGTGACGCTTGCAGCCGCCAGGATGGAGGAAACAGGGGTTGCCATGGCGGGAGCCCTCACCCTTGCGGTGGGAATTGCCATCCAGAATTTGCCGGAGGGGGCCATTATTTCCATGCCGCTGCGCAGTGCCGGTGCTTCCCGGGGAAAAGCGTTCTGGTATGGTGTGCTGTCCGGCGCCGTGGAACCGGTGGGAGCTTTGCTCACAGTTCTGCTGGCATCCCATGTGGTGCCGGTGCTGCCTTATCTGCTGGCCTTTGCAGCAGGAGCCATGATTTATGTGGTGGTGGAGGAGCTGATACCGGAGTCCCAGGCAGGAGAACATACAAATATCGGGACGGTAGGCGTGGCAGCAGGTTTTGCACTGATGATGGTATTGGATGTGGCGCTGGGGTAGCAGAAGAAAATGACTGTAGAGAGGTATGTACATGAGATTGCTTATCATAAGGCACGGGGATCCCGATTATTCGGTGGATTCCCTGACAGAGAAGGGCTGGCGGGAGGCGGAGCTGCTGGCGGATCGGATTGCGAAGCTTGAGGTCAGGGCTTTTTATGTGTCTCCGTTGGGCAGGGCCAGGGATACCGCATCCCTGACCCTGCAGAAGATGGGGCGCACGGCAGTGGAGTGTGACTGGCTGAGGGAGTTCCCGTCCCGGATTCACCGGCCGGATGTCAGGGACAGCACGGCAATTACCTGGGACTGGCTGCCGGAAGACTGGACGGCGGACGAAAGGTATTTTGACCGTAAGCAGTGGTGTGAGACGGAGATCATGCGGGAAGGCGGAGTGGATGAGATGTACCGTTATGTCACGGCGGGCTTTGATTCCCTGCTGGCAGAGCATGGCTATGTGCGCCAGGGAAGGCTGTACCGTGCCGAGAAGCCCAATCGGGACATCATCGTATTGTTCTGCCATTTTGGCGTAGAGTGTGTATTGCTGTCTCATTTGATGGGGATTTCTCCCATGCCTCTCTGGCATAATACCTGCGCCGCCCCTTCGGCGGTGACTTCCGTGTATACGGAGGAACGCAGGCAGGGGAAAGCGTCCTTTCGAATCAACAGCTTTGGGGATGTCTCGCATTTGTATGCGGCAGGAGAGGAACCGGCCTTTGCCGCCAGGTTCTGTGAGACCTTTGACAATGAGGGAGAGAGACACGACTGACAACCGAAAAGGAGGAGAATATGCTGGAGTTTAAGTATGATACACAGCTTCTGATTGAGGGAAATGACCTGGATGAGGACGAGATCAGCGATTACATTACGGAGCATTTTAAGGGTGACTGCCTGCTGGCCGTGGGGGACGAGGAGCTGATTAAGATTCATTTCCATACAAATGAGCCATGGCAGATTCTTGAGTATTGTGCCTCCCTGGGAGAAATCCACGATATTGTGGTGGAAGATATGGACAGGCAGGCAAGAGGCCTGAAGGGATAGGCCGGAGACACATATTCAGCCTCTTTCGCGTAAGATAAACAAAGCGAAAGAGGTTTTTTTTATGGAGTGCAGGGACGCTATACTTTCCAACGAATACTTTGACGTGATCACGGACTATGAGCTGGCCCGGTATACAATGGAACAGGAAGTTGCCTGCTATGTCAGTATAGAGGATTTTTACAATATTGTTTATCTGAACAGACGGGCCTTAGCCGACGCTGACGAATACTTTTTTGATCACAGGGCAATGCCCAAGATTTATGGGCTGATGCAGGATTCGGCGGGAGAAGGACCTTCCTTTGATCCGGTCAGCCTTATTGCCAGCGGAATCACCCAGGTGCAGCGGGCTCCCTTAAACCTGACCGGGCAGGGCTGCGTCATCGTCTTTCTGGATACGGGTATTGATTACACGAATCCTGTATTTCGCAATCCTGACGGCAGCAGCCGTATTCTTGCCATATGGGATCAGACAATACAGACGGGGACGGCGCCGGCGGGCTTTTTTTATGGCAGTGAATACAGCCGGGAGGACATTAACAGGGCACTGCAGTCTGAGACCCCTTATGAGATTGTTCCCAGCAGGGACGAGAACGGACATGGCAGCAACCTTGCGGCAGTGGCGGCGGGCAGTATATTGGATAACGGCATAGAGTATATTGGGGCGGCGCCGGAAGCGGATATTGTGGTAGTAAAGCTGAAGGAGTGTAAGGATTATTTCCGGGAGTTTTACCTGATTCCCGGGAATGTACCGGCTTATCAGGAAAATGACATTATGCTGGGACTGATGTATGCCAACGGATTTGCCAGAGCCTTTGAACGGCCGGTGGTATATTGCCTTGGCGTGGGAACCAATTACGGAGACCACGGCGGCAGTTCTGCACTGTCCCGTTACCTGGATGCCCTGGCGGTAAGGCGCAGCCGGGCGGTAGTAGTCTGCGGCGGCAATGAAGGAAATGCGGCCCACCATTATCAGGGGAACCTGAAAAGCCCGGAAAGCGCAGCTACCGGCAGGGAAGTGGTGGAGGTGAGGGTAGGCCCCGATTCGGAGGGATTTCTGATGCAGCTGTGGGGAAATCTGCCGGATATATTCACGGTCTCGGTACGTTCTCCGGGCGGGGAAACGATTCCGCCTGTCCGTCTGGGTGTCCAGGACATCATTACCTATGGCTTTATTTACGAGCGTACGAGGATTACCATAGCGGGGTCACTGGTGGAGACGGCATCAGGAGAGGAGCTGATAACCATGCGCATACAGGCGCCTACTGCCGGGATCTGGACCTTCGTGGTAGAGGCAGTGCGGGATATTAACAACGGCCAGTTTAATATATGGCTTCCTGTCCGGCAGTTTCTGAATACAGAAGCGTCCTTTTTAAAGCCCTCGCCCTATACCACCCTGACCGAACCGGCGATGGCCGGTGACGTAATCAGCGTATCTACCTATGACGGGGCCAACAGGAGCTTTTTTATTGAGTCCGGCAGGGGATTTGCCCGGACAGGTGAAATTAACCCGGATTTTGCCGCCCCGGGGGTAAATATTTCCGTCATTCGGGGAAAGCAGACCGGCAGCAGTCTGGCGGCTGCCATTACTGCAGGCGCCGTGGCCCAGTTTATGCAGTGGGCGGTAGTGGAGAAAAACAATCCGCTGGTAGAGAGCCGGGAGATCAAGAATTACCTTGTCAGAGGTGCGGCCAGAAACAGGGATCTGACCTATCCGAACCGGGAATGGGGGTACGGCCAGCTGGACATCCAGGGAACCTTTGACGTGATGATCGGGGTATGAGCAGCCCAAAAGAAATATAGTCCTCTTTCAGCGCAGGAAAGCTGGAAGAGGATACCTCTTTGTGTCACAGTTAAAAATAAACCACCGGCTATGCCGGTGAGTCCCCAGATGCT
>CAJTKW010000026.1 GCA_910577035.1 uncultured Acetatifactor sp. | reverse complement strand
AGGAGCAGGGTGACGCTCTGAATGAGCTCGGGGAGTATCATCCGGATGATGAGGGCGACCAGGAGCACCAAGCTGGCATAGGACAGCAGAAGACAGACCGGCCGGCGGCTCTTTGCCACTCCGCGGCTTTTGGATTGGGGGAAATACCACCGCTCATACATGCTCATCAGGATGTTGACAGCGTAAGCGATTACCAGACCCTGCAGCAGATCATGGTCCATATAACTGCCGCCGACCTGGACGTCATGGTATCAGACACCGATTCCCTCATGAGATATGCTTACCTGGGAGACTTCCATGATCTGCGTGACCTGCTCTCCCCGGAGCAGCTGGAATCGTATGGGAGTTCTTTCTTTTATATAGACCGGGTGGTTCTGGAGGAGGCTGAAGCCGCCAGGCAGGACTATGACCAGGAATATAAGCCTGTCTACGGCGATCCCCGCCGCCCTGAGGATATGCAGGATCCTGTGCCCGTGGGAGTTTATCTGGATTCCGGGAGCCCCCTGCTGCAGGATTACGTCTTCCGGGAGGAATCCCCTGCAGCCTGCATACTGGTCAACACCCGGCATCCGGAAACGTCCGTCCGGTTTCTTGACTTCCTGATGTCGTCTGCAGAAGCTCCTTCAGGAGTTGATTGACTACGCCGGGATCGGCCTTTCCCTTCATGGCTTTCATGGTCTGTCCCACCAGAAAGCCGATTGCTTTCTCCTTGCCGTTCTGATAATCCGCCACGGACTGGGGATTGGCGGCAATGACCTCCAGGGCGGCGGCGCGCAGCGCGCCCTGGTCACTGACCATCTTCAGCCCTTTCTCCTCCACATATGCCTCGGGATCCACATTCTCCCGGAACATCTTCTCGAACACTTCCTTGGCCACGGTGGAATTGATTGCCTTCCTCTCCGTGAGGTCAATGAGCTTTGCCAGATTCTCCGGCGAGAAGCGAATATCTTCCGGATCCTCCTCCGTCTCCTTCAACAGTCTCAGGGTTTCCCCCATCAGCCAGTTGGATACCTTCTTGGGCTGGGCGCCCAATGCCGCTGCCGCCTCAAAAATGTCCGCCATATGCCTGGACTCGGTGATAATCTCTATATCATAGTCGGGAATGTCATACGTCTCCCGGTAACGCTTCATCTTTTCGGTGCGCAGCTCGGGCTGTCTGCTTCTGATTTCCTCCAGGAAGTCATCACTGATGCTTATGGGCACCAGGTCGGGATCGGGAAAGTATCGATAATCCTGCGCATCCTCCTTGGAGCGCATGGCATGGGAGGTATCCCCGGCTTCGTCCCACCTGCGGGTTTCCTGAATCACCGTGCCGCCGCTCTCCAGCAGATCAATCTGCCGGTTCCTCTCCCCTTCAATGGCTCTGGTAATGGCGCGGAAAGAGCTCAGGTTTTTCATTTCCGTGCGGGTGCCCAGCCGGTCCGTTCCCGCCTCCCGGACAGACAGATTGACATCTGCCCGCATGGATCCCTCCTGAAGCTTACAGTCGCTGGCCCCAAGATACCGGATAATCAGGCGAAGCTTTTCCAGATAAGCGATAACATCCTCCGCACTGCGCATATCGGGCTGGGACACAATCTCAATCAGGGGCACGCCGGAGCGGTTGTAATCCACCAGGGTGCAATCCTCCCATTCATCATGAATCAGCTTTCCCGCATCCTCCTCCATATGAATCTCATGAATTCCAATCCTCCTGCTGCCTCCCTCCGACTCGATTTCCACATACCCGTTTCGGCAGATGGGCAGATAGAGCTGGGAGATCTGGTAATTCTGGGGATTGTCAGGATAGAAATAGTTCTTGCGGTCAAATTTGCAGTAACGGGTAATATCACAGTTGGTGGCCAGTCCCACCGCCACGGCATATTCCAGCACCTTCCGGTTGAGCACGGGAAGGGAGCCCGGCATACCCGTACACACCGGACAGGTATGGGAGTTTGGCCTGCCGCCAAATGCGGTGGAACAGCCGCAGAATATTTTCGTCTTCGTGGCAAGTTCCACGTGAACCTCCAGGCCGATGACCGTTTCATATTGTTTCATACTCTACCTCCATACCGCAGGCTTGCTGCGGCTCACAATCCCAGGGTCTTCATGTTGGCCTGTCCTGTACGCTCGTAGGTATACGCGATCCGGAGCAGCTTCTTCTCCTGATAGCTGTCACCGATCAACTGCAGCCCGATGGGCAGTCCCCTGCCGTCCGTCCCGCAGGGAAGGCTGATCGCCGGCAATCCCGCCAGATTCACGGAAATCGTGTAAATGTCTCCCAGATACATTTTCATCGGGTCAGAGAGGCTGGCATCCAGCTTCGGCGCCGTGGTGGGCGCCACAGGCCCCAGGATACAGTCATATTTTGCAAAGGCCCTGTCAAAAGCCTCTTTAATCATGGCCTTGACCCGCAGAGCCTTCAGATAATAGGCATCATAATACCCTGAGCTAAGGACAAAGCTGCCCAGCATAATGCGGCGCTTTACCTCCGGGCCGAACCCCAGGGAGCGGGTCTTCTTGTACATCTGATGCAGCCCCTCCTCCCCTCCGGCGCGGAAGCCGTACTTAATACCGTCAAAGCGCTCCAGGTTAGAGCTTGCCTCGGCCGAAGCAATGGTATAATAGGCAGGAATCGCATATTCCACCAGGCTCAGGTCAAATTCTTCCGTGACGGCTCCCTTTTCCCGAAGTACGTCTGCCGCCTTCAGCACGGCCGCCCTGACCTGGGGATCCAGTCCTTCCCGGAAATAGTCCTGGGGAATACCGATCCTCATTCCTTTCACATCCTCCACCAGTGCCCGGCTGAAATCCGTGTCCTCCCGCCGCAGGGAAGTGGAGTCCTTCCTGTCATAAGAAGCAATCTGCTCCAGCACCACGGCACAGTCTTCCACATTTCCGGTCAGGGGGCCGATCTGGTCCAGCGAGGAACCATAAGCTACCAGGCCGTATCTCGATACCGTACCATAAGTGGGTTTCATGCCCACCACCCCGCAGTAGGACGCAGGCTGGCGAATGGAACCTCCCGTATCCGAACCCAGCGCAAAGAAGCATTCCCGGGCCGCCACCGCCGCCGCGGAGCCTCCGGAGGAGCCGCCGGGTACATGCCCGGGATTCCTGGGGTTCTTCGTAGCCCCAAAGTAAGAGGTTTCCGTCGTGGAGCCCATGGCAAATTCATCCATGTTGGTCTTGCCGATGGTTACCGCCCCTGCCTTCTCCAGATTCCTGACTGCCTCCGCGGAAAAGGCAGGCACATAATTTTCCAGCATTCTGGAGCTGCAGGTGGTCCGCATCCCTGCAGTACACAGGTTATCCTTCAGGGCCACTGGGACACCCGCCAACGGTCCCGTCAGCTCCCCCGCCTCGATCCTCTTCTGAACCAGGGCGGCTTTTCGCAAAGCCCCCTCCCGGTCCACCGTCACGTAACAGCGGTACTCCCCGTCATGCTCTTCGATCTGCCCCAGCACCGCCTCCATGGCCTCTACCGCGGTGGTCTTTCCGGCCCTGACAGCAGCGCCCAGCCCCACGGCACTTAACCTAAGAATCTCTGTTTTTTCCATCGCATTCTCCCTGTTCAAAAATCCGGGACGTAGTCGTAAATCCCGGACTTATTCGAAAATCCCGAACCTATTCAAAAGCCCAGGACTTACTCAAAAGTCCAGGACTTACTCGAAAGTCCTTGGTACCACAAACATATTGTCCCGCTCTCCGGGAGCATTTTTCAAGGTGTCCCCGCTTCCGTCCCCGCCCGTGATTTCATCCTCCCGAAATACATTCTGCAGGGGAAACACATGGGACATGGGTTCCACCCCCTGGGTGTCCAGTTCATTCAGCTTGTCGATATACTCCAGCATCCTGCACATATCCCGTCTGGCCCCCTCCCGCTCCTCTCCGGTCAGCTCCAGCTTCGCCAGAATGCTGACATAGTCAATGGTTTCGTTCGTGATGTTTTCTGCCATGATTATTATCCCTTCCGTCCTAATTTACACATTTCACGCAGCTATACCCGTCTCCTGCCGCAAGTCCTCCCGCATAGACGACATTATGCAGAAGCTTGTCGTAAAATACAATGCTGATGCCGTTGGCCACACCGGCGCAGTCCTGCTGCTCCACAAAGATTCTGTCTGTACCGCTTTCCCTGAGCAATGAAATATTGACCCCGTCCGGCTCCAGATACCATTCGCCGGTATCGGCTGCAGTCTTCCATATAACCTGCCCGTCCTCAACGATCCAGATTCCGCCTCTTTCCTCAAATTCCTCTCCGATCCCCAGGGGCTCCAGCCGCTCCCATAGATAATCCGTCTCCCTGAAATAATCCCCCTCCGTGGCTATAATGATCGTATAATCCGAGGCATATGCGGCACAATCCAGAATATACTGGGGATCCGTACTCTCCTGCAGCGTATATGCGTTAAATTCGTGTTCCCGGATTGCCAAATCCCGCTCCCACAGCTCATACCGCTCATCTCCCCGGTGATCCTCCAGCGCATAATTCTGTGAGAGGAACCTTCCCATCGCATCCGTCACCTTTATGCCGCCCTTATAATTTACATGGCCCACATCCAGGAAATCTTCCTCCGGGCTGATTTTTACCTTCTTCCGCAGCTCGATAAAATTCAGAAAGGGAATGCCTTCCGCCTCCGCGAGCTGAGCTACATAGTTCATACGCATCTGGTCCGTCTTCGATACGGACATGGGTGCCAGGAACAGGCAGAGCTCGACGTCATTCTCCCTCGTGAGTTCAATGATCCTGCGGAGCCATTCCTCTTCCTCCATCTCCAGCGTCTCGTCGCCCTCATACAACGCTTCCCCGTCGCTTCCCCAGCTGATCGGTTTGCTGCGCCTGCCGTCAATTAACGCGCTGAATCCGATATATAATATATCCGGCCCCGTAAAATCCTGTCGCTGCAGCTCCCTGTACCGGGTGTGTATGATAGGCCATTTAGTCAGGAAACTGCCTCTGTCCTCTTCACTCACAATATGGTTTTCCGTCTGCAGGCTTCCGGATGCTTCATCCGTCAGATCCCTTACCATCCGCAGATAATCGGCATTCAGGCGGTGAGGCAGCATATTCCTGTACAGGTTCCCTTCCACCGCATATCCGTTATAGACGGCTCCGTACATCTCCAGACAGACCACCCTGGGCTTCTGTGTCTTCAGCGCCTCCTTCAGCCAATAATAGGACGCCGCTATATCCTGGCCGGAAATGGAAAGGCTGTAACCGGCAATCCCATAATCATCCCACAGCCTGGAATTTATAATGGAGCAATAGCAGTGACTGCTTCCCAGGAAAATCACATCCACCACGTCCTCCTCCAAGCCGTAAAAGGTCTCCACAGGCGTCATATACCCCCCTGCCCCGTCTTTCCAGGACAGCACCTGATACACCCGCCCCAGCACCAGGGTCAGAATCAGGCAAAACACCACCGCCCCTGCGCATCGTTTTATGATTATTTTCTTTTTTGCCCCCATTTTCATGTGTACATCCTCTAAAATTGAAAGTAAATAAACTGCGACGATTCAAATTCCACCCCATAAATGCCGAAGACCAAAGTGGCGGTAATCAGCGCAATGATGGCTCCCCACCTGAACCAGATACACTGCTCCTGTAAAAACGCGGTAATCTCCTGCTTCTTCCTGTAGCGAAGCAGGTCGGCCAGGAAAAGGATCACCAGGGACACACCCAAAATGTGAAACTCCCTTCTGTCCAGGCCCAACGTGTATATCTTGCCGTTGAACAGATCCCAGGGATCCCATTTCGTCACCAGCCGCCTGCAGAAACGCAGGGCATGGGAAACGGAGGACGCCCGGAAAAAGATCCAGGCTATATCTGCCAGAAGAAAGGTGGATACTGTCTGCGCCAGACGGAAGCTGAAGCTCTCCTTTTTCGTATGCAGCGCATCATACACCCTTGTCCGCAGACCCCCGGTTATGTCCCCCACCACCTGGTACACGCCGTGCAGCAGCCCCCATATCACATAAGTCCAGCTTGCCCCGTGCCACAGGCCGCTCACCCCCATGGTTACCAACACATTAACATACTTCCTCAGCCGGGAACGGCGGTTGCCCCCCAGGGGAATATAGACATAATCCCGGAACCAGGTACTTAAGGAAATATGCCACCGCTTCCAGAATTCACTGACAGATCTTGAAAAATAAGGTGTTTCAAAATTTTCCATCAATCGGAACCCCATCACCCGGGCGGCGCCCACAGCTATGATGGAATATCCCATAAAGTCACAATAGATCTGTATGGCAAATCCGACGGCTCCGGCGGCCAGCACTACCGTTCCGTAAAGATAATAGCTGCCAAAAACATGGTTTACCAATATTGCCACCCGGTCCGCAATCACCATCTTGATAAAGAGCCCCCACACCATCAGGGTGAGCCCGCCGGTGACATTTTCATAATTCCACAGCTTTTTCTTCTCCAGGTCCCGCATCTGTCCCAGCAGGCTTCCCGACCGCTCAATGGGCCCGGCCACCAGCTGGGGGAAAAAGGACACGAACAGTGCGTAGCGCAGTATATTCTTTTCCGGCACCACCTTCCCCCGGTAAACATCAATAGTATAGCCCAATGCCTGGAATGTATAGAAGGAAATTCCCACCGGCAGCAGAACATCAAAGCCCTTTTCCGGTATCTCCATGTGCAGCGCCGATAAAATGCGGTTACAGTTCGCCAGAAAGAAATCAAAATATTTAAAGAAAAAGAGAATCCCAAGGTTCACACACAGACATACCGCCAGAATCAGTTTCTTCAGGACAGGCTTCTTAGCAGCGTATACCAGCCTGGCACAAAGCCATGTGACAACCGTGGAGGTCAGCAGCAAAAGCGCGTATTTTGCGTTCCAGCACATGTAAAAGAAATAGCTGGCAAGCAGCAGCCAGATATAACGCGCCTTTTTCGGAATGATAAAATAAATCAATGTCACGACAGGAAAGAAAATCAAAAAGTCTACGGAATTAAATATCATTTTCCCGGTTCTCCTTTGTAACTAGTATACCTTGATCATTCTATCATAATTCGTTTGCTTCTGACAAGGGAATAAAGAATTTCTGCCGCGTTCCTACTCCCGCACTTTGATGTGCGCTTCCCTGAGCTGCTGCTCCGTCACGTCACCCGGCGCACTGCACATAAGGTCCTGGGCCGACCCGCTCATGGGGAAGGCCGTCACCTCACGGATATTCTCTTCTCCCCGAAGCAGCATCAGCATACGTTCCACCCCGGGAGCCATCCCGGCATGAGGCGGCGCCCCAAACTGAAACGCCTGATACAGGGCCCCGAACTTCGATTCCAGCACCTCTTTTGTATAACCGGCAATGGCAAAGGCTTTTTCCATAATGCGTATGTCATGGTTCCGCACCGCTCCGGAGGAAAGCTCAACCCCGTTGCAGACAATGTCGTATTGGTAGGCAAGAATGTCCAAAGGGTTCTTGGTCTCCAGGGCCTCCAGGCCGCCCTGGGGCATGGAAAACGGATTATGGGTAAACACAGGCTGCTTTGTCTCCGGATCCGTCTCATACATGGGAAAGTCGTTGACATAACAAAAACGGAATGCGTTCGTTTCCGTCAGCCCCAGCTTCCCGCCCAGCTCATTGCGGATCTTCCCGGCGTAATAGCAGGCCCTCTCTTCCTTATCCGCGATGAAAAATATGGTGTCCCCCTCCTTCAGATCCCCAAGGCGGCGAAGCTCCCCCTTTAACTCGTCGGGAATAAATTTATCAATTGGCCCCTTATACGTAAGGTCCTCCGCCACCTCCAGGTAGCCCAGCCCCCCCATTCCCAGGCCCGTGGCGAAGGAAAGCAGCTTTTCATGAAAGCCCTTGCTCATTTCTGCATGTACCCTGATGGCACGGACCGTCCTGTTCAGGAACGGTTTAAAGGAACATTTCTGAAAGAAGTCCGTCAGATCCATGATCCGCAGAGGATTGCGCAGATCCGGCTTGTCACAGCCAAATTCCAGCATGGCCTGCTTATAGCTAATCACGGGATAGGGCGCCGCCGTCACTGCCGCCCCTTCGGGGGCAAACCTTTCAAAGACCGCGGAAAGCACTTCCTCCCCCACCTGAAATACATCCTCCTGGGTGGCAAAGCTCATTTCGAAGTCCAGCTGGTAAAACTCCCCGGGGGAACGGTCCGCCCTGGCATCCTCATCCCGAAAGCAGGGAGCAATCTGGAAATACCTGTCTATCCCGGATGCCATCAGCAGCTGTTTGTACTGCTGGGGGGCCTGGGGCAGGGCATAAAATTTCCCCTTGTATTTTCTGGAGGGTACAATATAATCCCTGGCGCCCTCCGGGGAAGAAGCGCAGAGAATAGGGGTCTGGATTTCCACAAAGCCCAGTTCCGTCATCTTCTGACGCAGGAAAGCAATCACCTGGGAGCGAAACAGAATAGTATCCCTCACTCTGGCATTCCTTAGGTCCAGATAGCGATATTTCAGCCGCACATCCTCACGAGTCTCCTTGGAGGTCATTATTTCAAAGGGCAGCTGCCGGTATACCTTTCCCAGCACCGTGATCTCCTGTGCTTCCAGCTCTATGGTGCCGGTGGGAATTCTGGGATTATATGTCTCCTCATCCCGCTTTTCCACAGGCCCCCTGACCGTAATACAGGTCTCTTTTACAAGCCCCTTAAGCAGCTCCGGCTTTCGGATGACCACCTGCAGCACACCGTACATGTCCCGCAGGTCAACAAACGAGACGCCGCCGTGATCCCTGATATTCTCTACCCAGCCGGCCACCCGCAAAATCTGCCCGATCCGCTCCTCTCCGATCTCCCTCACCGTAACATCCCTGTAGCAGTTCTTCCTTTCCATAACAACTCCTCCTTTCCTGAAATGCCGTAAGCGGCATTTACAAACTTCCCTGTGCGGGCCTGCGCATAAAAAAATCCCGGAATGCAGTCAGTTCTCTGCATTCCGGGACGAATAAGCTTTCTTATCCGCGGTACCACCCGCATTGGCCGCCTCCTTCGGCAGCCCGCCTCCTGCACTTAACGCGTGCCCACGTGCTGCCCTGGCATTCCTCAGGCCGGCCGGGATGTCCCGCTTTGACCTGTATCCTGTTCGAACAGCCTGCTCCGGAGCGTTCCCTTTACCGTTCCCCGCGGACAGCGCTTTCAGTCGGTGACGCCGTCTTCCTGTCGTTTCCTCCGGTAAGAGTCTCCTTCATTGCATTTCCGTATCCGTAATCCTAACATGCAGCCTGCATGTTGTACTACTTCTCCAACTTAAAGAAAAACATGGAATAGCTGTATACCTATTAAAACATCCCCGGTTTGTCCTGTCAACAAAAATTTGTAATTCATCCGTTATATGCCGTGACGGCAAAATCCTGCGCCGTAATCAGCAGATGTATTTCCCCACAAACGGCACCCTTCTTAGAAGCGAAGCCACCGCCAGACAAAAGACAAAGCATAAAAGGGCATAGATCGGGATGCCAACAATATTCGGCAGCATCATACAGTGGATCCCATGAGGCTTCAGAACCTCCATCAGCCCTACGTGCATCACATACACCCCCATGGTGCCCCGGGATATTTCCGTTATAATTCTCTCCGCCTTCCCGGAAAAGCGAATTTTGCCCACCACCTCCGTAAAAAACAGGAAACAGGCCAGCACAATGCAGAAGGTAAACAGGCCAAAGCTGTCGTAAATCTCCCCTAAAGGAGTCCCGGCCCTGAGGGACAGGACGTTTCCCAGCACCACATTCAGGATCACCGCCGGAAGGACACAGCAATAGATAATTTTATGGTATTTTCGGGGAATCCCCACACAAGCCACATAATATCCCAGCACAAAATACCCCACATACCCGCAGACCAGATCCACCTGCAGTGTATTCAATACATACTCCAGATAAACGGAAGAAACCGCCGCCCTGAGCGTCCGGCTTAAAATCTGCAGGACAAAGAACAGCAGCAGAAAATACTCCAGATTCTTTCTCTCTGCGTTCTGCACCCAGACACGAAGAACCGGCAATATGGCATAGATCCCTGCAATCATGGGCAGAAACCAGAGATGGTACCGGCCCATGACCATTTCCTTTACCACTTCCTTCCAGCCCACCTGTGTGAAATCAAAGGCCATGCTGTCCCGCAGCCCATACAGGGCAGACCAGAAGACATAGGCAGCCGCCACCCGCAGAATATTGTGGGTATACAGCCGTTTGATATTCAGTTCCCGCTCCTTTGGCAAAAACACTGCCCCGCTGAGCATCACAAATACGGGAACGCCAAACCGGAACAATGCGTCATAGGAATTGGCAATCAGCCATTCTTTGCTGTTTATATCCAGAGAATACCAGAACTGTGCGCTGCTGTGCAGCATGACTACGCTGAAAGCCGCCAAGATGCGCAGCAGGTCATAATGCACCATTCTTTTTCCCGCCGACTCATTTCCCATGCTCCTGCTCCTTCCGTCTATTAGATCCTTGTACATTGGCTGTCCTTATGCTACAGCAATGTTCTGATCCTGTCAACGGCCTCCACCGTATTTTCATAGCTTCCGAAAGCAGTCAGCCTGAAATATCCTTCCCCGCTGGGCCCGAAGCCGGAACCGGGAGTGCCCACCACGTTTACCTTCTCCAGCAGATAGTCAAAGAATTCCCAGCTGGTCATGTTCCCCGGCGTTTTCAGCCAGATATAGGGGGCGTTGACACCCCCGGACACCGTAAACCCGGCCGCCTTTAAGCCATTGTAGATATAATGGGCATTTTTCATATAATATGCTACCTGGGCCTTTAACTGCTCCTTCCCCTCCGGGGAATAAACCGCCTCACCTGCCCGCTGCACTATGTAAGGCGCACCGTTATACTTTGTCCCATGACGTCTCGCCCACAGGGAATGCAGCTGCACATCCCCGCACTTCAGCTCCTCCGGCACCACGGTAAACCCTAAGCGCACTCCGGTAAAGCCCGCATTCTTGGAAAATGAGCGAAGCTCTATGGCACAGGTCCGCGCCCCCTCGCATTCATAAATGCTGTGGGGCACATTTTCATCGGAAATATAAGCCTCATATGCCGCGTCATAAATAATGACCGCTCCCACCTTACAGGCATAATCCACCCATTCCTGCAGCTGCTCCCTGGTAGCTGCCGCACCTGTAGGATTATTGGGAAAACAAAGATATATTATATCCGGTGTTTCTTTCGGCAGCTCAGGGACAAAACCGTTCCCGGCCACACAGGGCATATAAATCACATTACTCCAGGTCTCCCTGGCCCTGTCATAGGATCCGGTCCTGCCCGCCATCACATTGGAATCCACATACACGGGATAGACGGGGTCACATACCGCAATCCTGTTGTCCACGCTGAATATTTCCTGAATATTGCCGGAATCACACTTGGCGCCGTCAGACACGAAAATCTCATCCGCCGAAATGTCACAGCCCCGGGCCTTATAATCATTGTCCGCAATGGCGTTCCGCAGGAAATCATAGCCCTGGTCGGGAGCATACCCGCGAAAGGTTTCCCCGTGGCCCATCTCCTCCACCGCTTTGTGTAATGCGCTGATAATGGCCGGGGCAAGGGGCTGTGTCACATCCCCTATTCCCAGGCGGATAATCTTTTTATCCGGATGGGCGGCGCTGTATGCCCCCACCTTTTTCCCTATGGTAGAAAACAGATAACTTCCCGGCAGCTTCAGATAATTTTCGTTTAATCGAAACATAAGTCCACCTCCCCTTCAAATACCGTGACCGCAGGACCCGTCATGTAAATCATGTTTTCCTCCCGATCCCACCGGATCTGCAGTTCTCCTCCCAAGAGCTTAACCGTAATCTCCGTGTCCGTCAATCCGTTCAGCACACAGGCCACCGCCGTGGCGCAGCAGCCCGTGCCACAGGCCAGAGTCTCTCCTGTCCCCCGTTCCCAGACACGCATAAATACGGTCTGCCGGTCCAGAATCTCCACAAACTCCGTATTTACCCTCTCCGGGAATCGGACATGGTGCTCAAAAAGAGGACCCAGCTTCTCCAGCTCCATTTCTGCCACGCCGTGGGCAAAAACCACTGCATGAGGATTTCCCATGGAAACACAAGTCATTCTGTATTCCCGTTCCTCCACATAGATGGGCTCATTCACCACCCGGGGGCCGTCTGCCACCACCGGAATTCCCGCCGGTTCCAGAACAGGGCTTCCCATATTCACCCGTACCCTGGTCACAACGCCCCGGGCCTCCGGCTTCCCCTCCGGCCTTTCCACCGTCAGATGAAGATATTTCACACTGCCCCCACTGACAACCGTAATCTGCTCCGAGTCCGTAAGGCCCTTGTCATAAACATACTTTGCCACGCAGCGGATACCGTTTCCGCACATCTGTGCCCGGCTGCCGTCCGCGTTATACATTTCCATCTCAAAATCCGCTTCCCGGGAAGGATTGATAAAAATAACCCCGTCCCCCCCCACGCCGAAATTTCTGTTGCTCAGAAACCGCACGACCTCCGGCTTTTTTTCCCTGGGAATATTCTCCGAAGCACCGTTGACATAAACATAATCGTTCCCGCATCCCTGCATTTTTGTAAATTTCATCCTGCCCTCCATGTCGCGGCCCTGCCGCCACTCACAATCCCATAACAAACAAGTACCCAGGGGCAACAGGTTGACCCGTGGAAAACTGAGCTTCCCTTCACGCTACCCCTCCATGGCCAGTATCATCAATGCCGCCTCCGCCATATTTGTCCCGCTGTCCATGCTGCATTTCTGCAAATACCTGTGCGCCTCACTCTCGGACATATGGTTCCTGGCCATCAAAAGCTCCTTCGCCGCAGCTACCGCCTCTTCCTCTTCGGCATTTCTCGTTCTCGGCTTCTGTCTTGCCTTCCGCCGCCTGCGCTCCACGTATTCCGCCATCATGCCCAGGGTACGCAGCAGATCTCCTGTCTTTAACGGCAAAGAAAGGCACACAATTCCTTCCCCCTCACACTGGCCCAGCAGATGATCGGAAGCCATCAGCAGCATCTCAAAACCAGGCGGAAGGCACTCGTGAAGCTCCGAATATACCATATCCGTCAGCTTATAGCTGCAAATCATTATGCCGTCATGCAGGCCGTCCGCCAGGCTGATCGCCCGGGCCCCGGCAGTACAGATGCCGGTGACGGTAAAGCCGCCCCGCACCAGGATATTTTTCATTCCCCTGGCATCCTCAAGCTTTGGCAGGGCTATAATAATATTGGTCAAATACCCACCACCTCCCCGGCTGGTATCGTAATCCGTTCCTTTCCAGCCAAATGGCGCACTAGTACCTGTACAAATATTCCTGTATCTCCCACTCCGATACATGTGCCCGGTATCTCTGCCATTCGTTTTCTTTGGCGGCAATATAATTCCCTGCTATATGCTCCCCCAGCACCTCCGAAATAAACGGATCCTTCTTCATCTCCTCCACGGCCTCAATCAGGGTTCCCGGCAGATTCTCGATATGTAGCGCCTCCCTCTCCCTGTCCGTCATGGTGTAGATATTGCAGTCCACACTCCCCGGCGGTTCTGTCTCATGGAGAATCCCGTCAAGTCCCGCCTTCAGGCACAGTGCCAGCGTCAGATAAGGATTGGCCGCAGAATCCGGGCTTCGAAGCTCCACTCTGGCACTTCCCGCAGGAATGCGGATCAGCGGGCTTCTGTTGGCAGCACTCCACGCAATATAAACCGGCGCCGCAAAGCCGGGAACCAGCCGCTTATAGGAATTCACAAGAGGATTCGTCACCGCCGCCATTCCCTTAATATGCTTCATAATGCCGCCGATAAAATAATAAGCTTCCCTGCTCAGTCCGTTCACGTCCCCTTCATCCTCGAAAACATTCCTGCCGTTCCTGTGCAGGGACATATTAATGTGCATACCGGATCCATTGACCCCATACTTCGGCTTGGGCATAAAGGTAGCATGAAGGCCATGGCGCTTTGCAATGGTCCGCGCCGCCAGCTTAAAGGTCATGATATTATCGGCGGCCGCCAGGGCCTCATCATACCGCAGATCGATTTCATGCTGGGCAGGCGCCATTTCATGATGGGATGCCTCAATGACCAGCCCCATATCCTCCAGGGTCATGACAATGTCGCGTCGGGCATTTTCTCCTCCGTCCAGCGGCCCGATGTCAAAGTAACCCGCCTGCTCATGGGTAGCTGTGGTAGGCATGGCGTTTTCGTCCGTATTAAACAGGAAAAATTCACATTCCGGACCAACTTCAAAGGTATATCCCATCTCCGCCGCCTCTTTAACCGCCTTTTTCAGCACCACTCTCGGATCTCCGGCAAAAGGCGTGCCGTCAGGCCGGTGAATGTCACAGATCATCCGTGCCACCTTGCCCTGCTGCGGCCTCCAGGGGAATATTTCCAGCGTGGACAGATCGGGATACAGATACATATCCGACTCCTCGATCCCCACATACCCGTCAATGGCCGACCCGTCAAACATACACTTATTGTCCAGTGCCCTCTCCAGCTGGCTTGCCGTCACGGCAATATTCTTCAGATTGCCGAACATATCCGTAAACTGCAGACGGATAAACTCTATATCCTCCTCCCTGGCAAGCCTTAAAACATCTTCCCTCGTATAGCTCTTCATAGCGCGACCTCCGTTTTCCCACTAACAAAAGGGCAGTCCTACTCCTTCATAGAACGCCCTTGTCCTGCCATCTATCATAACAACGCAGCGCCCTCTTGTCAATAAAAAACAGTGCTTCCCGCTCTTGGTTATCCGCTCCTGGTGCACGCCCCTGGCGGTGCAGTTTCCCATAGGGCAGGAAATCCTCGGGAAAACGCCGATGAAAGCGTTTCCTTAGCATAAACCCCCCTCTCCCCACATACTTATTATAAAGAAAAAAATATGACAACCAAGGGGAATATAAATGAGTGCTAAAACGAAAATTGTTGTACTTCACATGAAGGAGCTGATTTATACCGCTATCTTCGCTGCTTTGGGCATTCTGTTCATCGTACTGCTTGTGATGATGTTCCTGCCCGACAAAGAGAAGACCCCCGCCCCGGACAGTCCCCCGGCGGACAGTACTGCTCCTGATGAGGAATCGGTGACTACCGGCTCCGACGCTCTCTACATACCCGGCATCTATACCACCGAGCTGATACTGGGGAATCAGTCCATCGACGTCGAAGTCATTGTGGATAAGAATTCCATTACCTCCATACGCATGGTAAACCTGAACGATGCCATCACCACCATGTATCCTCTGCTGGAGCCCACCTTTGAGTCAATCTGCAGCCAGGTGTATGAACTGCAGACCCTGGAAGGCGTTACCTATTCCTCCGACAGCAAATATACCTCCCTGGTCCTGCTGGAGGCAATCCGTAGTTCTCTGGAGAAGGCCGCCGTTACACAGTAAGCAGCCGTGCAAGCGCACGCCGCCGGGTACACCGCACGCCGCCGGGCACATCGCATTTCATTTATTCCGTAAGAAGGGATGGGCTTTCCGCACATCCCTTCTTATCTGCTCCGGCGGTACAGTTCCCTTAATTCTTCCACGCTGAATTTGTAATGAGAATTGCAGAAATGACAGTTGACCTCTATCTCCTGCCCTTCCTCTATCATGTCCTTTATCTCCTGCTGCCCCAGGCTGATCAGTACCCTTTCTATTTTGTCTTTGCTGCAGTTACAGGAAAAGACCGTCTCCATGGTATCCGTCACCACAGGGCATAAGCCTTCCAACAGAAGGTCCAGCATCTGCTCCGGCGTCTTTCCCTCATCCAGCATCGCCGTTACCGGCTGCACCCGGCTCAGGTTCTCCTCCAGCCTGCTGACCACGCTCTCTCCGGCAAAGGGCATAAGCTGAATAATAAATCCCCCCGCCTGCTTCACCGTATTGTCACGATTCATCAGCACGCCCAGTCCCACAGAGGACGGCACCTGTTCAGATGCCGCAAAATAATAAGTCAGATCCTCGGCGATCTCACCGGTCTGCAGCAATGTCTGTCCCACATAAGGCTCTTTCAGGCCCATATCCCTGATAACACTTAAGGTGCCCTGCCCTACCGCACCCCCTACGTCCAGCTTCCCCAGGGCATTTGCCGGCAGAATCACATCTGCCACCTCCGGATACCCCTTGACATTTCCCCGGGAATCCGCCGTCACGATCAGTCCCTGCACAGGCCCGTCCCCTTTCACCTGCAGGGTCAGCAGATCCTGCTCTCCCTTGAGCATGGTACCCATCATGGCCCCTGCACTCAGCAGACGTCCCAGCGCTGCCGTTACCACCGGACTGGTATTATGAATCTGTCTCGCCGCCTCCGCCATTTCCCTTGTAGTGCAGGCAAAGGCCCTGATCTGTGTATCCGCAGCTGTAACCCGTACAATGTAATCTTTCATGCTTATTTACATCCTTTTAATCGTCCATCTCTCTCAGTTTCTATCCATATCTTTCCCATTCTGCCCCGCAGACAGTCTCCGGTTCTGTCCCGCAGACAGTCTCTTACTCTGCCCGCAGGCAGTCTCCGGTTCCGTCCCGCAGACAGTCTCTTACTCTGCCCGCAGACAGTCTCCGGTTCTGTCTCACGAACAGTCTCCGGTTCTGCCCCGCAGACGGTCTCTTACTCTGCCTCGCGAACGGCACACACCAGCACCCTCTCGCTTTCCGGCCTCACACTGCCGCCGGTATCGGCATCCGTCATCTCCAGAATTTTCAGCCCCGCCTGCTCCACCAGCCTGCCTATCTGCTCCGGCGTATAGCCCCGCTGGAGATGAGTCTCTGTAAACCGCCGGAACCGGCCATCCTCCTCCCGGACAAACAATGTCAGATCATATTCGTTGATCTCATCCTCCGGGTCATACACATTTTCCCAGATAAAGCTGCAGTCCTCCCGGTTCTCTGCAATGACAGTATTGCCGATCACTTCACGATACTTATACTCCGTGTTGAAATCAAATATCAGAATCCCCCCGGGAAAAAGGTAATTCTGCACCAGAGAAAATACGGCTTCCAGCTCTTCCTCCTCCAGAATGTAATTTAAGGAGTCGCACACGCTGAACACCGTCCCCACGGTACTGTACAGGTCAAGCTCCCTCATATCCTGCATCAGGTAAAGAATCTCGGAACCGCTCTTTTCTTTCTTCTGCATGGCAATATTCAACATGGCCTCGGATTCGTCCACGCCGATCATATCATAGCCCTTCGCATACATCAGCTCTGTCAGAGTACCCGTACCACAGCCCAGGTCCACCACCAGGTTCCGCTCGGAATCCAGAATATTCTCCGCATCCCGCTCCGGCCTGGACACGCCGTACTTCTTTATAAGAGTATCCAGACGCTCACTCCAGAGTCCGTAAGGCGTATTGTCCATAAACGTATCATACACTGCCGCAAAATCCCCATACATCGCCATTCCCTGTCCCTCCCCGATACCATGTCGCCGCCTGCTGCACCCCGGCCTGCTGCCATACAGTCTGCGCACGCCGCCTGCCGCCACGCCGATTAATCACCCAGCTTCATTGCCACCGCAAAGCCCGCCGCCAGCGCCGCCGCACCGGTTATTCCGCTTAAGACGGTTATCTGTGAAAAAACAGACAGATTCATCAGCAGAATTGCCACCGGTGAAGCCACAATCAGACCGATAATTGCCCAATAAGCGTACAGAGGAAACTTTTCGAAAATCACCTCCACCAGCTTGGCAATTCCAAAGATTCCCGCCACCACACCAAGGCCAAAGGGAATCAGCACACCGCAGCCGGCCAGTATCCCTTTCATGTCCAAATGTACCAGTGCCGTGATAAAATCCGTAATCGTAACCAGAATCGGTTCATAAAAGCCCATCAGCATCAACACCATGGAACCGCTGACACCGGGAATCACCATAGTAGCAGAGGTAATCACCCCCACCACGAAAAGGATCAGCACATTTCCCACACTGAAAGTAAGGTCTGCCGCCGCCCCCTCCGTTTCTCCCATGGCCGCCATTCCCACTACCAGGGCAAAAAAAGCAAATGCCGCCAGAATATGCCCGATCCGGAAGCTCTTTCCCTTAACATTCTTTGAGATTGCCGGAAGGCCCCCCAGAATCAGACCCACGAAAAGCAGATTGGTCTGAATGGGTATCCTTGCAAACAGCTCCTTCAGCGCAAAGGAACTTCCCACAATGGCAAGCAGCATTCCCACCGCGATGGGAAAGAGAAACTTTACGCTCTTCTTAAACTCACTGAACAGATGGGTAATACAGTGAATCAGCTTATCATAAATTCCCATGGACACCATCATGGTCCCGCCGCTGACCCCCGGCACAATATTTGCAATGCCGATCACAATACCCTTTAAAACACTCTTTATCATAAACTTTCCTCCCACGATTATCGGTATGATTTTGTTTTCTTCGAAGCGTTCGTGCCTTCTCCGCCGTCACCTGATATAGTCTCTTAAAAAGGCCAGCAGCTTATCCATCTGTTCATCCGTACCTACCGTAATTCGGAGATAATTTGAAATTCTCGGCTTATCCCAGTGTCTCACATAGATCTCTGCCTCCCGCAGCGCCTGAAACAGCTGCCGTGCCGGAATCCTGTCATGAGTGGCAAAAATGAAATTCGCCCTGGAATCGGGAAACGTAAAACCAAGCTCTTTCAATTCTTTTTTCACCCGCTCCCTGGTATTCACAATCTTAGCCGTGGTCTCCCGGAAATACTCCCGATCCCTCACTGCTTCCACCCCCAGGATCTGGGCAGGCCGATTCATCGTGTAGGAATTAAAGGAAAATTTCACGTCGTTCAAATATCCGATCAGCTTCTCGTTCCCGATGCAAAAGCCGATCCGCAGTCCGGCCATTGCCCGGGACTTGGAAAAGGTCTGTACCACCAGCAGGTTGTCATATTTCTCCAGCAGCGGCAGGGCACTGACTCCGCCGAAATCCACATAGGCTTCATCCGCTATAACCACCACATCCCTGTTGGCTGCCACAATCTCTTCCACCGTTTCCAGGCTTTCCAGTACTCCGGTAGGCGCGTTGGGATTCGGAAAGATCACGCCGCCGTTTGGCTGCCTGTAGTCTTCCGGACGGATATGCCAGTTATCATCCAGGGGACAGGTTTTATAAGGAATCCTGTACAGATTCGCCCAGACATCATAAAAGGAATAGGTCACATCCGGGAACAAAACAGGCCTGCCGCTGTTAAAAAAGGTCAGAAAAGCCATGGACAGCACATCATCGGATCCCACCCCCACAAACACCTGCTTCCGGCTTACATGATAATACGCCGCCAGCTCCTCCGTAAGAGGGGCGGCATCGGTATCCGGATAAAGGCGCAGGACGTCGCAGTCCATTTCCGCTGCCAGCCTTGCCACTCCGGGAGCCGGAGGATACGGGCTTTCATTCGTATTCAATTTAATCATATCCGGCTTATTGGGCTGCTCCCCCGCCACATAGGGCACCACTTTCCGTACATTATCTTCCCAGTTCATCGTTTCCCGTCCTCCCCGGCCGTCCGCCTTATCAGTTCTTCTCCGTATTCCCGGACCTGCTCCGGACACGAAAGCTGCTCATAGCAACGGATCAGCCCTTCAAGTCCCTCGATGCCGCCTGCCCGGATATTTAATACGGGCTGCGTCTCATACACAGCATTATAATACCAGACCGCAGCCTCCTCATAGTCCTCCAGCGCCTCATAAAAATGGCCCATTTCACAGCAGATCTCAGAATTTGCTTCCCCGGCAAGCACCTTTGACGCATACTTGAAAAAGCGTACCGTATCTCCCGCCAGCCTGGCGGCATGGGCGGCAATGCAGCAGGCCTCCGCGACCTCCTCGCCGTCCCTGGTTCCATCCTCGGCCGACGCCGCAAAGAAATCCGCCGCCAGCAAAAAGTCTTCCTCTTTTCCCGCCAGCAGCAGTTCTCTGGCGTACATATTGTGAAGCCGTTTGGGAAGCCGGTACCCTTCTGCACAATGCCTGCGGAAATTTGCAAGGTCCCTTCCGGAATGGCTGCCCTCCGGCAAGTGCCGGATCACAATATCGCTGTCATAAACCGTGGGGCTCAGCCGTACCGCCTCATGTATCGGCGCCTCCCACACAAACTCCCGCAGCCGCTTAAACAGCTTGGGACGGTACTCCTCATCAAAATTGTATACCGTGTTATACTGCAGCTGATTTCCGTATTTCATCTGCACGATCTCGATCTCGGGAAGCAGCGTCTCCTTTAGCCGCAGGAAACGCTGCCGGTTCTCTTCATCCAGCACCTCGTCCGCATCGGCAGAATATATGTATTCCATGCCGGCCCTGGAAAAGGCAAAGTTCCTTGCCGCGCTGAAATCATCCGTCCACTCAAAATCATAAACAGACGCCGTATACTCCGCGGCAATGCTTTTCGTCCCGTCGGAAGAGCCGGTATCTACAATGATTATTTCATCCACCAGATCCGCCACGCTGTCCAGGCATCTCCTCAATATCCGTTCTTCGTTCTTCACGATCATGCACAGAGAAATTGTAATCATACCGCCACCCCACTCTAAACAGTTACACTATACCAAAGCAGCGACCAGAAAGCAAGGGTTATATACGGCAGAAACGGCACGGGACGAAGCAGCTTTCCCCCACTGCCAATGTTATGGCGCAATGCCTGTACAAATGCCAGAAAAAGAAAGGAAAGCACCATATGGAGGAAATATCCCGTCAGCGAAAATCCTGCTGCTGCCTCCGCCACTGCACAGACACTGAAAGCATAACAGTCAGCCCGCCCGTACATCTTCGGAAAAAGCTTCAGCTGCAGCAGGATAAACCCTCCCAGTTCCAGAAGCAGTATTCCGTCAGGCCTCCTTCTCCCTCCGAGCAGGAGCACTGCTGCCGCCGCTCCCGCCACCCACCAGGTAATGTTATATACCTCACGGCTCCTGCAGTCCGTGATACAGGCAAACACCAGACAGGCGGCAAATATTCCCCAAAACGCCCCCATCATCTTAAACGGGTGTGAAATTCACTCAGCACATTCCCGCCCTCCGCCGTAACTTTAAGTGTCGGCTCGCACTCCAGGCTGTTATCCCCCCGAAAAGCCCGTACCTTCAGGGTATACTCCCTGCCGGCAGGAATATACAGCGGTACCATAAACTGCACCTTTGATTCCTGCATATAAATCTGCATGTCACTGTAATCGAAAACCATCCCGGACCTGCTTCCGTCCTCCCCTGCCAGCTCCGGCGGAAACTCCGCCTCTGCTCTGTCCGCATACCCGTACACCGTAATATACAGAATGCCGCTTTCCCCGCCCTTGAACACGGGATCATGAGGCTCCAGGATTCTCTCGATCCTTGCCTCCAACGCAAACTCCGTCACGGACCTGGATAGCCTTGTCTCATTTCCCACATGATCCCGGGCATAGGCCGTCACCGTGAATTCTCCCGTAAACAAAGCCTCCTCCTTCGTAATCTCCAGCTCTATCCGGTTTCCCTCCGGGTAAAATATCTTTGTGCCATGGTTATCCCTGTTTGTCACCTCCAGGTAAAATTCCGCCACTCCGGACAGCTCGTCCGATGCCGTAATGCACAGCCGGACCGACTCTTCCCCTCTGTCGATAAACTGTCCTTCCGATAGTACCTCCAGCCCGCTGACAACGGGTCCTTCCCCGTCTCCGATCAGAGTGATGCCATTTCCTTTGTCCTCTTCCGGTTCGGAATAATAAGTTGTCCGTATTCCCCGTTTCAGATATACCGCCCCGGCTCTGGGTATGACTTCTATCCGCTGTCCATGGGCCTCCGGCCCCAGGGTAAACATCTGCTCCAGATCCAGTACTCTCCCCTGGTGGGAACGCCTGGCAGCGGAATAAGGATACCTGGCCAGGATCGGCGCTCCTTCCGTAGAATATACGGCCTCCGGGAAGTCTGCCTCCGACGGCATATGGAAAACATTCTGTCCCCCTGAAGACAGCTCGAAGATACTGTAAACCGGCAGATTATCCTTAGTGGCCGGCCCCTCCATGTATGTGCCATGCTCCAGAAGGAACGGTGTCACTCCGTCACACCTCACATAACAAGTCTTTGGATCCGCCGCACTCACATTTTCCCCTTCTCTGATCCGCAGCTGTCTGGTTCCGATTTTCCAGGGCACGCTTTCCCCGTCTATTTTCACATGAATTGTCCCTCCGATATTGCCGGCGGTGTCCACTGCCGCCAGATGCAGATAACATCCCGCTTCCCCCGGAGCAAGCTCCACGTTCCTGCCGGCAGTATAGCTTCCCCGGCCGTCCGCCAGAGAGTCCCGGTTCCCGTCAATGACATAATAGTAACCCTCCACCCCGGAAACCAGCGTATTCTGCGTTATATTGGAGGCGGCCAGGGGTGACGTCATCCCTTTGATATATGCTTCCGCCCTGTGGTAATATGTGGTGCCGTTATCCTTTGGCTGCCCCCAGGAGACGGAAATACATCCGCCGGCTGCGGGCCTCATTTCCACGGAAGCCTCCCTGACGGTATCCGGTGCCGCCAGATCCTTCGCCTTCACATTCTTAAGCTCCAGTTCCTCCACAAATCCCCCCTGTACGGTGTCCAGCAGTGCACGTCCGTCCCCTTCCCGGTCCCCGGCACTCAGAGAATAGCTGTAAACCACTTCCGGATTTACATAACTGCTTCCGCCGTATGCTGGCAGCGCAGACTCCACCTCCCCTTCTTCATATCCGCACATTACCATTCTGCCGCTGTACTGATAGGAAACATTCTCCACACCGATGCTCATCCAGCAGCCCTCGCCGTCGGTGGCAGTAGATCTGGCCGCTTCTATATAGATTCCCTTCACGTCTTCCTCCACATCAAAGCTGAAGGTGCCGCTCATATTATACGCAGCATGAATACCGTGAAACGAACCCGGCGGATTTTCACAGCTTGCATGAGGCATGGTCTCTATGGTTCCCGAAAACTGCCGGCCCGAAAAGCGGTGGATGGATACCGGCCTTACGGCCTCATAACCGCCGGCCGCATACCAGACATTCGTTCCCGTTACGGTGGAATGGCTCAGCCCCTCGGGAAAAACCGTTTCACTGGTCACCCGCCCGTCAGCATGGATGAAAAAAACCGTAACCGTGGTTGCAATATTCTCTGCCCCCACGCCCCACGCATCCCATTCGCTGCTGCCGCCGGCGGCCGAAAAGGTAAGTCTGCCGGCATAAGGCGTCTCCAGATAAGCTGACGCATTCCCTGCCCTCAGGCCTATTGAAGGATTGCTTCCGTTGGAATGTCCTCCTACACCGGCCTTCATATTGGTAGCCGTTACGCCCTCCAAATAGATATTGCTGTGCCAGGAGGTATGTGCCTCGTAAAACCCGGGACCTGCGCTCACAGTGCCGCTGATCTCCCGGTAACAGGCGGCGGTATGGGAATGAAGGATATATTCTCCCGCCGCGCCTCCCCGGTAACCTCCGCCGCCTCCGGCCATGCCGTCCTCACCGCATAATTCCCTGTCCGTCAAAAACGCCGCACTGCCTCCGTCACCTCCGCTGCCGCTTTCCGAGGCGCCTCCGCCGCCCCCGGCTACTGCAATAACGCCCTTTTTGTCGGAGGACACCACGGTACAGCCTCCGCCGCCTCCGTACACGCTTCCTTTTCCTCCGCCTCCCGATCACACCCAGAACCTCCCCCTTTTCCAGCCATAGCTTAAGCTCCAGGGTGCCGCCTTTTCCTCCCCGCCAGTCCCCATAACTGCCACCCTGGGCTCCGGACAGGATTAGGGTATAGATTCCGGCATGAGGTATTTTATAATTTTCCTCCCTGCCCGTTCTCTGCAATTCCAGATGTACTGAGGTTTCACTGCTTATGTCATCGGCAGCGCCGATCTTCGTCCATTCTTCACCGTCCGGACTCTGGTACAGCAAATAGGCCTTTTCTTTTCCGTCCCGCATCTGCCAGAGAAGGTCTACGGCCCCGCTGCCGCCGTAAGCGCTGTAGTTATCCGCCGCAGTCAGTGCCAGGTCCGCCCATTGCGCGTAAAGTGTGAGATTCCCGCCGGGAGTAATGGTTTCTCCCGCTCCTCCTGCAGGAATCCGGAATTCGGCATCATAATACCAGCCTCCGAAGGACCAGCCCTCCCGGACCGTCTGAGGAAGTACAATACTTCCCGCATCATATACTGCCCGCAGGGTATCACTGCTGCCTTCCGGGGCAGTGTACCTGTAGATTCCGTTCTGAAAAGAGCCGGAAAAGGGCTGATCCGCCGCCCACTCCCGAAAGACCGCTGCCGCCGCGGCCGGCTCCGCCGGACTTCCCCCGTTTGTCTGAAAAGTCACCCTATAGCCCGCCGGCGGATCCAGCAGGGAAGCATCCGGCTCATAGGTCTCGCCATGGCGCTTTGTGATCCCCGTAATCCCGCTTTTCCCCTGATACGTACCTCCGGCGGGATCTATCAGCAGGGTACTCGCCACCGGCTCCCACTGGGCATAGAGGGTCACGGTTCCCTTCGCCTCCTGTCCGGACAGCCCGTTCCAGTTCTCCGATGTCAGGTTCAGGATCCTGTCCCTGTCTCCATAGCCCTCCCCGCTGCCGTCGGGCTCCCTGTTCCAGCCGGCAAACCGATACCCCGTACAGGAATATCCGTTCTGCGTCAGCTCCTTCACCGGCGTCAGCTGAATCCCCTCGTATTCCTCCGTATCATTGTACATATGGAGGCTGTACGCCATATAGCCCTTCCCGTTTTCCCCGGCTTCCGGAAAGTTCGCGTCATATACCACCCTGTACATATTGGCCGATACTGCCTTGCACATATGCCGGAACATGCTTCCCTGCTCTAAATTATCACAAAAGGGGCAAAGGGAGTAATAATCCGTTTCCAGCGGAATGTACTGTACGGTTTCCGCGGCCTCCCTGCTCATATAGACAAATATATTCGAAAGCCTGTCCCCACAGTCCGCACAGTAAGCAATCCAGCCCGAATAATGCCGGGCCCTGCAGATCTGTCTCCCATAGTTCAGCCCATGGTACCTGGGCGGATATACTTCATGGACACATTGTCCCGCTTCATGCTCCACCACCCAGCGCCCCACCGGTGCCTGGCCCGACGCCCGTACACTATAATAGTGTTCCCCTTCTCCGGGCGGCCGCAGGGAGGAGGTAATTCCCGTACTTACCGTCTCACCCTTCCTGTACCAGCGGATGTTCCGATCTCCGGCGTTGATAGTCCAGGCCTGCCCGTCAGGCGAAAAAGACACGTACGGACTATTGTAGACGGTTTTCTGATAATCTGCCGCCGCGGCTCTCTCCGCCGGAAACATCCACAGCAGGAATGCAGCCAGCAGCCCCATTCTGTATTTCCACATTCATTTTCCTCCCTGATTAAACGCCTTATTCCCTGATCCCTTCCGATCCACGTCCTTTATCTCAGTGCCTGCACCACCCGGAGTGCTCCGTCTGCCAGCCCGGAATAAAATGCCTCTACATCCTTTTTGTCCAGATAAATATTGATCCTCTGCGCTGCCGTCACCAAATCACCGCTGGCAATTCTGGATCCTGCCTGGTCAAACACCTCCTGTACATAGACATTGTCCCAGACCAATGCCGCCTGTCCCTCCTCGGAAACCCTGTAAATATGTATTCTGTCTCCTGCCCGAAGAACGCCTCCTGCCACCTGATACAGGTCCTCCGCTTTAAAACCGGCCACCACCGGCTCCCCCATTCCCCTCAGAATATCATCCAGGCTTTCAAACATCCCCTCTGCCAGAAGCACCCCCGGCGCAATATCAAAGGACGCGGCCAGCCCGGCCACCTGCTCAGGACTACGCAGTGCGCTGTCGGGGATACAGGAGCTCTCCAGCAATTTCTCCTGAAAGTAAAGATCCTGATTTTCCGCCGTTACCATCTGGCCCCTGGGGATCTGGGCCGCTGCCACATATACAGTCCCCTTTTCATATTGCATCAGCATTCCCTTCTCCAACTGCAGCATTACCATAAAGACTGCTCCGGCAGCCGCCAGTGCGGCAATAACCCCTCCTGTTTTCCATCTCTCCGCAGCTGCTCCTCTTCCCGGCTTTTCCTTCTTTCCCATGTTTCCTCCATTCTACACACTTAGTCTCTTGTAATATCCGCCAGATTTCCCTTCCTGGCCATGATATTCAGGCCGAACAGGCCCCTGACCTGATAGGATATTTCACTGTAAACCCCCGTATTTTCCACCACTTTCCCGTTGGGTGCCTTTTCCTGCCCCAGGATCCCGTGCCAGCCTGCTGCCGTTCCGTCCCCGCCAAAGCTGCGCACATCCACCTCACTGCCGCTGACGTTATAAACAGTAAAATTTTCCACATGAACCGGCCCGGAAATCAGGCCCTTATTCCCACATTCCCATTGGGCATTCAGATTCAGGTTCCCTGCAACAGCATTCTGATACCGGGCATAGGCCTCCTCCGGGCTGCTGATCCGCAGCCGGTGAGAAATGCCGTATTCCTCCACGTCTATCACTGCGGCAGCCAGATTGGATGCCGCCAGCGCATCCTCCATGTACTGCGAAGATGCCCGGAAGGCTTCTACCTGTATCAGGGCACAGAGCAGAATTCCCAGAAACAACACAAACCACAGCCCCAGCGTCCAGCCGATCTGGCCGCTCTCAGTTTTTCGCAGTAGATACTCTTTTTTCTTCAAACCCATAATGATTCCTCAGCTTTCCCCTTATTCTCAGTACGATTTCCTCCCCGTAGCCCACTCTGTCAAAGGTAGTCCCCTCCAGGTTTACCCCGGACGCACCTGCTGCCGCCAGCTCCCTGTCCAGCAGGATCCTGTCACTCTCCGTCAGCATCCCCACCGTTTCCATCCGCAGAATGTACTTTCGTGCAATCTGATTGATTTCCGTCTTTTCTGCGATCAGCCGCACGCTGTCCATATAGGCTGCCAGCAGCACTGTCATCAGAAGCATACAGATACATGCCGCCAGCAGATCCCCGATGCTTCCCGCTTCCTTTTTCATGCCGTCACTCCCGTAAGAATCTGCTGGGCCTTGGCCGTCATGGCATCCACCAGCGTCCTGATAAAAGCAGTGAGACTGTCCTTCATCACCACACACAGCAGCAGGGCAATAATGCACAGCCCCACCGTCACCAGGATACCGTCTATCCCGGGTTCCTTTTTCATTGCCCTCTCCCGTATCCGCCTGAATGCCAGCCTTGTCCTGAATTTTACCTTTTCCAACATCTTCCGTTCCTCCTTTTACTCTCGTTAAAATACCGCTGCCGCGCCAAACATATAACGTACGCACAAATACAGCGCAATCCCCAGTACCACTGTCAGCACTCCCAGCTGACAGAACGTTATCTTTCTGTCCAGTGCCGCTTTTTTACGCGCCAGCACTGCCTCCTCCATATCCTTCACCTGCTCCCCTATATCCCTGAGCAGCTCCACCGCCTGTCCCGATTCCAGTGCCTGCAGGACAATAATGCAGAGGGAATCCACATGGGGGTTACAAAACTTTCCCTGAAATCTGTCCAGGGAATCATGCACATCCGCCTTCATGACAATGTCTCCCGCCAGCTCCAGGAGCGCATATCTCAACCGCTTTTCCTGTACATTCCCGTAGCATTCCGCCAGCGCGTCCGTCACATAGACTCCTGCCCTGATCTGGATCTCCAGGGCATGATATACCAGCTTCAGTTCAGGCAGCAGCCTTTCGTTATCCTTCCTGTTTAAATGCTGCAGCATCCATACCGGCAGAAATGCCAGCAGGAAAAAAGCCGCCGCTCCAAATCCGATTCCCAGCGGGGTAAAGACAAAAGTTCCGGCCAGGCCGCATATCAGGCAGACTGCCAGGAAGCGTACCGGCTCCACCCACTTTCCATAGTGATACGCGGCGCCGTTCTTCATCAGCCACCGTTCCCCTCTGCGATAGTAATTTCCGGACCTGCCCCTTTCCCGCAGCATGCCGGAAAGCTCATAATAAGCTTTCAACAGCTTTTCCTGCCGCCTTTCGCTCTTTCCAAACATCCGCAGGATAAAGAACACTTCCGCCGCCGTCACGGCCGAAACGGCTTTTATAAGGATTCCTATCTGCATCCTTTCTCTCCTTCCCTCTCAAGAAGCCCATCCGCTCCCGGTAAAGCTGCCTACTATGAGCAGCACCACCGCCGACATGGCCGCCAGCAGCAGCAGATTAATCGCCCCTTCCCGCAGCATACTCCTTCTCTCCCGGGACACCCGCAGATATTCCCTGAGGCTCCTCCTGCTGCTGCTCACCAGTACGGAAAAGTCCGCACAGTATCGAACGCTGACTTCCATGTTCCGGACCAGCTCCTTGAATTTCGGATGTTCGATACCCTCTGCCATGGCCAGCAGCGCCAGGCTTACATCCCCTGTGGTGGCCGCCTCATAGCAGCAGACATCCAGCGCACCCTTCACCGGCTCGTCCAGGTACCTGCTGATCTGTCCGAATATACCGGTGATCTCCCCCGATGCCGTACTGTAATTGTCCAGAAAATCCAGAAGCTTCGTCAGGTTTTCTTCCGTGCGCCGGAAATTTGCTTTTCGCAGCCGCCGCAGAAACAGATATTCACCCCCCGCAAAGCTCAGGAGTGCCAGCACTCCCGCCCCCGCACCGCCTGCTGCGGACACAGCCGCAAACAGCAGCGAGGCCGTCCCGATATTTCCCAGTACCCACCATTCCGCCGTAATTCCCGGGAAGCGCTTTCGAATGCCGCAGTACTGCAGCCTCCGTTCTACGGCATACCACCGGGAATGCTCCTCCTGCATATTTAACAGGTTCTGCCGGTCCGCCAGGCTTCGCTGCCTGGCGGCGGCATTCATCCCGCTGCGGGTTCTTTTCATTGCCTCCGCCAGATACTTTAAAGCCTCCATCTTCCGGAACAGCATGAAAAATCCCAGAAACAAACATAACAATATCAATCCTTTTACGCCTGACACGCGCATGTTTCACCCCTCTCCAAAATTTTCTCATAAACAAGGCTCCTGCTGTCCTCGTTCCATCCCCTGCACTCATAGATCTCCTTCACCCGGTAATGTTCCATGAATACCACCGTCTGAAAGCAGTCCAGCATCCGCATCAGCTCATCCCTGGAATATCTGCTTTTTCCCAGACAGTAATCCACCAGCTTATCGGTGGCCTTGTCGGCAGACGGTGCATGGATCGTCGCCGCACAGGTCTGCCCGGTATATGCCGCATTCAGCAGATAGAGCGCTTCCGTTCCCTTGACCTCCCCGATGATAAAGAAATCCACGTCCATGGTAAGTCCTGCAATGCTGATATGCTCCAGATCATAGCTGACCTGCTGCTCCCCCGTTCCCGGCAGCGAATGCAGAAACATCATGTCCGGATGAAACATAGTGGTCAGTTCATCCGCCTGCTGCGCCACCAGCACCGCACAATTGTCCGGCAACGTCTCCTTCAGCGCATTCAAAAGCGTTGTCTTACCGGAAGAATTGCCGCCGCAGATGAGCGTAGAGCCTGCCCGGAAGCGGCAGATCAAAAGCTCCGCCGTCCGGCGGTCAAGCATGTCCTGTTTGATTAAGTCCTTGATCTGGGGAAATGCCCGGGGGATTTTCCTGATACAGAGATAAGGCTCGTCATAGGTGTTCACAAGCGGCATGGAGACCGTAAAGCGCAGGATAAAGTCCGGATGACTCTCATTGTCTGTGAATCGTTGAATTGCATTCAGATTGGAAATATTGACTTGATTTCTCGTAGCAATATAATCAATAAACTGCCGGTACTCTTTCGGCGAAGCAAATGCGGCAGCTGCCTGCATCCGCTGACCCTTTCTTTTAATTCGGATATTGTCGTAGCTTACCACCCGAATATCGGAGACGGTTTTGTCGTCTATCAGGCCGGATAATCTGGAATAGCCAAAGATATATTGCTCAAACTCTGCCAGAAGTGCCGCATCCTCCTGCCCGGATCTGTGGTAATACTCCGCAATGCAGGCTGCGGCCTCCTCCAGAAAGGCTTCCCGGGATACCAGCCCCTTCTTCATCTGCATCAAAGACTGCTGCTTATGCGTGGTGTATTCCTCCACCAGCTTCTGCAAAAGGCTCTCTGATACACCATATTCAGTTTTAATCGTTCCTCCCTCCTTTTACCGCAGCAAAAAGTACCGTGCACTGTAATTTCCGTCTGCTTAACAGGTCTGTGATATTGGCCGAAACGGCCTGAAAATGAAATAAATCAGATACCTGATCGAATCAGGTGCTTTAAAATATACAACAGCAAAAGGCGATTGTCAATACCTTTTTTCATTTTTGGACTTGTGTATTTTTTGGCTTGTGATTTGACAACAATGATGCTATAATCAGCTTATCGTTGACAGATCCCTTCAGATCAATTATTTCGGAAAAGAGGAAAAGATATGTTTATAGTGTTAGCAGGCGGGCTTCTTGTGATTATTGTTGCGGTAGTGGTAGCGGTGGTTTCTTCCGTCTCTGCCGCAGTAGCGGCGGAGACAGACTCCGAAGATTAAAACGTGCGCCGGAGTTTTCACTCCAGCGCACCATAGGTTACCATGCGCAGCTTCCTTACCAGCGGTGTGGTTCCCGCATCGCAAAGCTGCATAAAGTATAAAAATACCAGCTCTTCTTTCCTGTCTATGGCCATGTAATTTCCGGTCCAGCCGTCCCAGCCGAATTCCCCATGGGTCACGTTGCTTCCCGCGGCACCGCCGTTTTCCAGCACCCGCATCAGACAGCCATAGCCGTAGCCTCTCAGGCTTTCCCAGTCCAGGCTTTGGGCCTGGCGCTCCGTCAGATGGTTTCTGGCCATAAAATCCACGGTCTTTCTTCCCAGAATACGCCTTCCTTTGTAGATGCCCTCCTGCATCAGCATAGAGGCAAAATGGGCATAATCGTCCAGTGTGGACACCATTCCTGCCCCGCCGGACTCAAAGGCCACGTCCTCTTTATAGTACTCTCCCAAATGGGCACCGACATGGGGAATCAGGCTGCTCCCCGTCCACTCATAGGCCTGGGCAAAACGCTCCCGTTTATCCTCCGGCACAAAGAAGCCCGTGTCCGGCATCTCCAGCGGATCAAAGAGCTCCTGCCGCAGGAAAGTCCCGTAGCTCCTGCCATATACGGCTTCCACCACCCCTCCCAGCACATCGGCGGAAAAGCCGTACATCCATCTATCTCCCGGCTGGAATACCAGGGGCACGGAGGCAATCCCCCGCATATAATCCTGCGTATCCGCCCGCTCCCCCTTTTCCCTCGCTTTCACCAGCCGTTCCACCAATGCGCCCATACGCCTGCCGGGCTCCGTGGCGGCATCCGGATAGGTGATCCCTGAGGTCATATTTAAAAGGTCATAGATCGTGACCTCGCGCACCGCCGGAATTTCCCCTTTTTCGGCATCCCATACCTTCTGCCCCGCAAAGCAGGGCAGAAACTTTGATACGGGATCCCAAAGGTCCAGGTCGCCGCGCTCCGCCAGAATCATAACGGCGGCTGCCGTGACAGGCTTTGACATGGAATAGAGACGGATAATGGTATCACGCTTCATAGCGGTTTCCCGCTCTCTGTCGGCAAGGCCGAAAGCATTATAATACAGCTCCCGGCCCCTTTGCAGCACCAGCGCCGAAGCGCCCATTACCCTGCCGCTCTCCACCTCCTGTCTGATCAGCCTGTCCATGGTTTCTTTATAATGATACATCGCCCTTCCCCTATATCTCCACTTCCAGATGCAGCACGCTGCAGGCAGGAGCGTTGAAGCTTACCTTGTTGCCGTTTACCGTGACAGCGGTAAATTCCGTGGTATGTACCTGGTCCGGTGCCTCAAAGGTATTATGCGCCTTCATATCCCCTGTAAGGACGGATGCCTTCACGGACTTCACGGGCGTCTCAGCAAAAATTGCCTCGATGTCAGCGCTGTCGGTGAGGGAGGCATTGGTCAGCGTCACATGGAGCTTACCGTCCTTGTCCGCAGATACGGATTCTGACAGGGCGGGAATCATATACTTCTCTTCCACACCGGCTTCCTTCGTCTCCAGATCGGACTCTACCAGCTCACCGTCCTGATGATACTTGTACAGATTGAACGCATGCCAGGTAGGCGTCTTGACCATCTTCTCGCCCTCGGTCAGGATCACTGCCTGCAGCACATTTACCATCTGAGCGATATTTGCCATCTTCACACGGTCACAGTTCTTGTTAAACAGATTCAGGTTGATACCTGCCACCAGGGCATCCCTCATGGTATTCTGCTGATACAGGAATCCGGGGTTGGTGCCGGGCTCCACATCATACCAGGTTCCCCACTCATCAATAATCATGCCGATTCTCTTTGCAGGGTCATATCCGTCCATGATTGCGCCATGCACCTGAATCAGTTCCTTCATCTTCAGAGTAGCCTTCAGGGTACGATACCACAGCTTATCGTCAAACTCCAGCGCAGACCCCTTCTTGCTCCAGTCCCCGGTAGGCAGGGTATAATAATGGAGGGATAAGCCGTTCATAAATCCCCAGCCATGGTCAAAGGTAGTCTCCAGCACCTTCCTGGTCCAGTGATAATCCTCCGCGTTTGCGCCGCAGGCAATCTTAGCCACAGGCTTATCAGAGTTATAGTTGCGCACATAGGTCTGGTATCTGCGATAGAGATCCCCATAGTACTCCGGCCTCATATTTCCGCCGCAGCCCCAGTTTTCATTGCCCACACCAAAGTAATCCACCGTCCAGGGCGCTTCGTGGCCATTGGCCTTTCTTAAGTCAGCCATGGGGGATACGCCCTCAAAGGTCATATATTCCACCCATTCACTCATTTCCTGAACGGTGCCGCTGCCCACATTGCCGTTGATGTAGGTCTTACAGCCCAGCTGCCTGCACAGCTCCATAAATTCATGCGTGCCAAAGCTGTTATCTTCCACCACGCCGCCCCAATGGGTGTTAATCATCTTCTTGCGCTTCTCCTTCGGTCCGATTCCGTCCCTCCAGTGATACTCGTCGGCAAAGCATCCTCCCGGCCAGCGCAGCACGGGTACCTGAATCTCCTTCAGTGCCTCCACCACATCGGTACGCATACCGTTCACATTGGGAATGTCGGAGTTTTCCCCCACATATAACCCCTCGTAAATACATCTCCCCAGATGCTCGGAAAAATGCCCCTGCAGCTCCGGATTGATATGCCCCTTTTTTGCATTAGGGTTCACATACAGTTTTGCCATTTTCTTTACCCCTTCCCTCTTTATTTATTTCACTTTCCGGTGAAACAGTAAGCTTTTCGCTTTACACATTAAGTGTATCTCTTCCAACATAAATTGTCAAATAAAAAAGCTATAAATTCCCTGCAAAATTACTTCCGGCAGTCTGTTGCTTGCGCGCCCCTTCTTATATATGGTATAATTTATAAAATCAACCGTTTTGAATTATCATCGAGGTAAATTTTATGAGAATGAAAGATGCCGTTTCCAATATCAATAAAAAGCATTCCGAGACACCCCTGCTTCCGCTTTACACTCCCTGGGGGGAAAAACTCGGAATACAGGAAACTCCTGCCGTATGGCAGGAATACCCCCGTCCGCAGCTGGAGCGGGAGCATTACAGGATTTTAAACGGCACCTGGAGCTGCTGGTTTACTTCCGTGTCCGGAGATAATGCCTCTTCCGAAAAACAGGACATACTGGTACCCTTTTCACCTGAATCCCTGCTCTCCGGCGTAGGCAGGCAGCTTCAGCCTGACGAATACCTGTGGTATGAAAGACAGATCGCCTTTTCGGAAACTGACCACGCCTTCCGCGCAAAGGGATGGCGCTGCAAGCTGCACTTCCAGGCGGTGGATCAGCAGGCTGTCGTTTACTGCAACGGGAAAGAAATCGTTTCCCACACGGGCGGTTATCTTCCCTTCCATGCCGACATGACCGATTATGTATCGGATACCCCTCTCCTGCTTCAGGTACGGGTACGGGATGTCAGCGATACCTTCTGGCACGCAAGAGGCAAGCAGACACTGCACCGGGGGGGTATGTTCTACACGGCCCAGAGCGGTATCTGGCAGAGCGTGTGGTATGAATGGGTACCGGTAAACCATATTGAGCGTCTGGAAATCACCCCGGATATAGATCAGGGAGCCGTGACGGTCAAAATGTTTTCCCCAAAAGACTTTTCCTCCGTCACCTGCACGGTGCACAGGGCAACCGCCGGATTTGTGTCCTCCCGGGACGCGGCTTCCCGCACTCTTTCCGGAGAACGCACGCCTGCCCTGATCGGTGTGTCCGTCCAGCGGGAATCCACGGCTCCCAATATACTGCGGCTGATCCTGCCCAAAGATGATGTCCGCCTGTGGACACCGGAGGAGCCTTACCTTTACAGCTTTACCGTCAACGCGGACCAGGATTCCATCCGGGGCTATTTTGCTTT
Source organism: uncultured Acetatifactor sp. (assembly GCA_910577035.1). Classification (GTDB taxonomy): domain Bacteria; phylum Bacillota; class Clostridia; order Lachnospirales; family Lachnospiraceae; genus Acetatifactor. The sequence goes on along the minus strand of CAJTKW010000026.1, from coordinate 21,845 downwards.
GAGAAGCTTCTCCATAGAACCGGACGAAAGGAAAATTCCCCGGTTCTGCATAAACCACAGCCCTCTCTTTCTTCACGGGCTGCTGGACCAGGGCTACTGGCCGGACGGTCTCATGACAGCCCCCTGCGACGAAGCCCTGATCTATGATATTGAACTGGCAAAAAGAACCGGCTTCAACATGCTGCGGAAGCACATCAAGATCGAGGCCCTGCGCTGGTACTATCACTGCGACCGCTTAGGCATGATCGTATGGCAGGACATGGTCTGCGGGGGTACCTCCTATAAAATGCCCTTTGTCTGCTACATGCCCACCGTATTTCCGAACATGTCCCGGCACACAAGGGACAGCCACTATAAACTTTTCTCCCGGGGAGATAAGGAAGGCCGCCTGGCCTGGGAACAGGAATGTATGGAGGCCGTGGAATATCTTTACAATGCCCCTTCCATTGCCGCCTGGGTTCCCTTTAATGAGGGCTGGGGCCAGTTTGATGCTGCAAGAATTGCCAGGCTGGTAAAGGAGAAAGACCCTTCCCGGCCGGTAGACCACGCCAGCGGCTGGTTCGACCAGAAAGGCGGCGACTTCAAAAGCATCCACAATTATTTCAGGAAGCTGAAGGTAAAGCATGATAAAAAACGAGCCTTTGTCATCAGTGAATACGGCGGCTTTGCCTGCCGCATCGAGGGCCATTCCTCCGTAGAACAGATATTCGGCTACAGAAAATACGAGACCCGGGAAGCACTTACCGCCGCTTTCAACCAGCTGCTTCGTGAGCAGCTGATCCCCCTGATCCAACGAGGTTTGAGCGGTGCCGTATACACGCAGCTCTCCGACGTGGAGGAGGAGGTCAACGGCCTGGTAACCTATGACAGGAAGGTAATAAAGATCGACAACGGCAATCCGCAGGAAAGCAATCCGCCGAAACGGGGAGAATCTACCCCTTACAAGGAGGAGGAAGAAAAATGAATGCAAAACCGGAATATTTATACCATGGCAGCCAGTATCTCTTTCCTATTCTGAAACCCCGGCAGGCCAGCGGACAGTGTGAGGCAGAATCCCTGCGGGCCATTTATGCGGCGGAAACCTTCCGGGATGTCGTCCCCTTTGCCCTTCCCATCCGCTGGTATCCCGATTCCCCGGAGGGGAAAAGGGATTTTACCTGTGAGGACGGACGTACTAAGCTGCTTTACGGCTCCTTGGATCCTGACGGTACAGGGTATATCTATAAGGTCAAAAGCGAATTCTTTCAAAAAATAGATGAATGGCAATGGGTTTCCACCAGGGAATGTGTTCCTGTGGAGATCACGGAAATCAAAGTACGGGATTATCTGCACACAGTGGAATTTTCCGAGGAAGCGGCCAGGATTCAGAAGCTGCTGTTTGGCGGCGCCTGATACATTTCTTTATCCGTCATTGCTTCTCCGATCCCCTGATCCTGCCCGCCAGCACCTTTTTCACATGGAAGTATGCCGGAATCAAGAATAGATCCGCAAAAATCCAGGCTGCAGGACTGCCGAAGCAGACCCCGGTAAACCCGAACATGGGCACCAATGCAAAACCCGCCAGTGTTCTCGCCGCCATTTCAAAGACACCGGCCAGAATGGCAAAGGTAGGAAACCCCATGCCCTGTATCAGAAAGCGGACAATATTCACCAGGGCAAGAGGAAAATAAAAAGCAGTACTGCAGATCAGGAAAAATCTCACGTTGTCTATAATAGCCGCCTCCGAAACGTCCAGGAAAACAGCCGCCAAAGGCCGTCCCAGAAGAACGGCTACTCCCAGGGCGATCACGGAGTATCCCGCCCCCAGCAGGACGCAGGATTTTAACCCGGTTCCGATCCGCTCCAGCCTGCCCGCACCCACATTCTGCCCTCCATAGGTGGCCATGGTGGAGCCGAAGGCATCAAAGGGACAGGCCAGGAAGCCGTTAATACGCCCTGCCGCCGTCACCGCTGCCACCGCGTCGGAGCCCAGGGTATTGGTGGCACTCTGAAGGATCACGCTGCCGATGGCAGTAATGGAATACTGCAGGCCCATGGGGATTCCCATACCGCAGAGCGTCCCGGCCAGATGCCTGTTGGGCGCCCACTCTTCTTTTTGTATTTTCAATATCTCAAATTTCTTTATAATATAAGCCAGACAGCATGCCCCGGAGACTCCCTGGGAGATCACGGTGGCCCAGGCAGCTCCCTGAACGCCCCACTGCAGACTTATAATAAAAAACAGATCCAGCCCGATATTGATAAAGGAAGACAATACCAGGAAGATTACAGGCGTCTTACTGTCTCCCATAGCCCGGATAATGCCGGAGGTCATATTGTACAGGAAAGTCACGGGGATCCCCAGAAAGATCACCCAAATATAAGAATAAGCAGCCTCTATGATATTTACGGGAGTCCGCATAATTGTCAGAATGCCCCGGCAGGACAGGGTTGTCAGTACCGTCATCACCAGTGCAAAGCCGGAGGCCAGCCAGACACAGTTTGCCACTACCCTGCGCACGCCGGACTCGTCCCCTGCCCCGAATTTGTGGGATATGGGAATGGCAAAGCCGCCGCACACCCCCATGCAAAAGCCGATAATCAGAAAATTCACGGAACCGGTGGCCCCTACCGCCGCCAGGTTTTCCTTCCCCAGGAAACGTCCCACAATCACGGTATCCACCAGATTATAAAATTGCTGAAACAAAAAACCAAAATAAAGGGGTACAGAAAATCCCAGAATTAATTTCATGGGCGAACCCTTTGTCATATCCTTCGTCACTGCCATAGCTGCATCTAACTTCCTTTCCGGGTGCAAAGTCTCCAAACAATCCATGAGAAGAATTGCCGCCTTCCCTGCATCACCGACTAAAGAGTATATTCGTATTTTTCCCACAACGCAATGTACATTTTTGCTAAAGAACAAATTCCCGCAGCCTCATAATGCGAAATAGTGCTGTAATTATCAAATTGTAAACTTTATCTAAATATTCTGTTGACAATCAAAAAACAAGTATGTTACACTGTTTCCATCCTTTCAAATGCCCTCAGGGAAGTAAAAAAGGGAACATAGCGATTCCCGGAACAGGAAGTACAATGCAGACAAAGGAAAAGCTGCTGGAATTATTGGAATCAAACAGAGGAAGCTACTTTTCCGGCGAGACCATAGCCAGAACCCTTTCCCTCTCCCGGACTGCCGTCTGGAAAGCGGTAAAGTCTCTTCAAAATGACGGATATGCCATAACGGCCGTAACCAATAAGGGGTACTGCCTGTCAGAGCAAAATGACATATTGTCAGCCCAGGGGATTCGGAAATATCTCTCTTCCGAGCTGACCGGCCTGCAGATTACCGTCTTATCCACCGTTTCCTCCACCAATTCCCTTCTGCGGGAAAAGGCCGCCGGGGGAACACAGGATAACTGTGTGATTCTGGCAAATGAGCAGACGGCCGGACGCGGGCGCTCCGGGCGCAGCTTCTTCTCTCCTGCGGAAACCGGGATTTATATGAGCCTTCTCCTCCGGCCGGGAAATTGTTCGTCGGAGCAGGCCCTTCAGATTACCACAATGGCCGCAGCCGCTGTCTGTGCGTCCATAGATGCCGTTTCCGATTCCGAGGAACAGGCACAGATCAAATGGGTAAACGACATTTACCTCCACGGTAAAAAGGTCTGCGGCATCCTGACAGAAGGGTCTTTCAGCCTGGAAAACGGTATGCTGGAATATGCGGTTCTGGGGCTGGGCATCAACATCTATCCGCCAAAGCAGAAGTTCCCGGCAGAACTGGCCGCCCTGGCGGGCAGTGTTTTTCAGACTCCCAGGGATGATGTAAAAAACCGCCTGGCAGCGGAATTTCTGAACCGCTTTTATGATTATTACACCCGCTCCGAGGCCTCGCCGGACTACATAGAGGAATATCGCAAGCGCAGCCTGGTAATCGGGAAACAGGTTCTGCTGGTAAGTGCCAGCGAATCCAAAAGCGCCGTCGTGCTGGGTATTGACAATCAGTGCCGCCTGCTGGTGAGGTATGAAAACGGAAGGGAAGAGGCCTGCTCTTCAGGTGAAATCAGAGTGAAAGGGGTAACACATGAAAATTAAGAAGACAAGGAACCTAATCTTATGTGCCCTGTTTGTGGCACTGATCGCGGTAGGGGCTTTTATCCGGATACCCATTCCGGTGGTTCCCTTTACTCTGCAATTTCTGTTCACCATGCTGGCCGGCCTTTTACTGGGCGGCAAAACAGGCGCCCTCGCCGTCTGCATTTATATCATAATGGGCCTTGCCGGGCTGCCCATATTCGCAGAAGGCGGCGGCTTGTCCTATATCTTAAAGCCCAGCTTCGGGTATATCATCGGATTCGCAATTGCCGCCTATGTCACGGGAGCAATCGCCAACAGGGGGGCAAATCCCGGCTACCGCCGTCTGCTTGCCGCCACCTTCACCGGCTTAGGGATCGTCTATATCTGCGGTATGGCTTATTACTACCTGATGAGCAATTTTTACCTGGGCACCCCTATCGGCTTATGGCCCCTGTTCCTCTACTGCTTCCTCCTGGCCGTGCCGGGGGATATATGCCTGTGCATCCTGGGCGCAGTCCTTGGGAAACGACTGATCCCCGTACTAAAGACTATGAACGAGTAAAAGGGAGTGTGAAATACCATGACGCTGCATACACTAACGGAAAAGGTTTTGAAGGAAGGGCAGGTCACCCGGGACGAGGCCCTGTATCTGTACGGCCAGCCCCTGGACGAGCTGTGTGAAAGCGCGGACAAAATCCGCAGACGGTTTTGTTCTTCCCGCTTTGACCTCTGTACCATCATCAACGGAAAGAGCGGACGCTGCTCCGAAAACTGCAAATTCTGCGCCCAATCCGCCCACAACCATACCGGCGTAACGGAGTATCCCCTGCTTCCCGATGAGGAAATCCTGGCCCAGGCCAGAAGCAGCCGCCAACAGGGTGTCCTGCGCTACTCCATCGTCACATCGGGAAGACAATTGTCCGATCAGGAAACAGACCGCATGTGCCGGCTGATCCGAAGGATCCGGGAGGAGGTGGGCATTTCCGTATGTGTCTCCTTCGGTCTGCTAAACGAGGAACAGTTCCGCCGATTAAAGGAGGCCGGGGTAAGCCGGGTACATAATAACCTGGAAACCTCGGAAAGGAACTTCCCCAATGTCTGCACCACCCATACCTTTGCAGATAAGCTCCAGGCCATCCGCGCCGCCCGGGCTGCCGGGCTTTCCGTTTGCAGCGGCGGCATCATGGGGTTGGGCGAAACCATAGAAGACAGGATTGACATGGCGTTGAGCCTGCGGGAGCTGGGCATCCAAAGCGTTCCCGTAAATATGCTGAATCCCATCCCCGGCACCCCCTTTGAAAAGAATGCCGGACTGACCCAAGAGGATATGCGCCGGATCGTGGCTGTTTATCGTTTTATCCTGCCGGAGGCTTCCATCCGGCTTGCCGGAGGCAGGGGGCTCTTGCCGGACAAGGGAAAGAGCTGCTTTACCTCCGGTGCAAATGCCGCGATCTCCGGGGATATGCTGACTACCGCCGGCATCACGGTCAGGACGGATCTGGAACTATTAAAAGAATTGGGATACGAGGTGAAGCTTTACGATGAGTAAGAATCTGTTTATCACGGGAACCGGCACTGACATCGGCAAGACCTATGTCACGGGCCTGATTTTAAAAAAGCTGCGGGAAAGCGGTAAAAATGCCGCCTACTATAAGGCCGCCATGAGCGGAAATACGCGCAGGACAGACGGCAGCCTGATTCCCGGAGACGCCGTGCAGGTAAAGACTATGTCCGGCATCCGACAGCCCCTGGAGGAAATGTGCCCCTATGTCTACGAAGCCCCATTCTCCCCCCATCTGGCGGCACGGGTTGAGGGCACCCCCCCGGATATGGACACGGTTCTCCGGGGTTTTGATGCCGCATGCGGCAAATACGACTATGTGACGGCCGAGGGCTCCGGCGGCATCCTGTGCCCCCTGCGCTTTGACGAAAAGCGGATCCTGCTGGAGGATTTTATCCGGGCCCGCAGCCTGAGCTGCCTGCTGGTGGCCGACGCCGGCCTGGGAACCATTAACGCGGTGGTCCTCACCGCCGAATACATGAAAGCCCGTAATCTCCCGCTGAAGGGCATTCTTTTCAATCAGTATGAGCCGGGAAATATCCTGCATGAGGACAATCTGAAAATGTGCGAAGCCCTCACCGGCCTGAAGGTACTGGCCTGCGTAAAGGCCGGAGATACTGATCTGGCGGTCTCTGCGGAGCAGCTGGAGACGCTATATATGTAGCGGCACTTGACTCATTACCCGGATGAATAACAGGATCTCAGGGACATACGACTGCTGCATACCAAACCGGCATGTCTTTGACCCGGGCAAGATCGACACTATTTGGTGCCGGCATAGTGCTGCCGACACAGACTACCGCAGCCGGGGAAATTTCCCCTGGGCAAAAATCCTGATTTTGACAAAATGGAGGACGAAAATGATCTGGTATCCTTATGAACAGATGAAAGGCATGAAAGCCCCTTATAAGATTGTTGACGCAGAAGGCGTTTATCTCTACACGGAGGATCAGAAGCTCATCGACTCCGTCTCCTCCTGGTGGAGCGTGATCCACGGCTACAAGCACCCTGAGCTGAACCGGGCAATAGAAACCCAGCTTGAGAAATTTGCCCATGTGATGCTGGGCGGCCTGACCCATGAGCCGGTGCAGAAGCTCTCCGATAAGCTGCAAAGCTTTCTTCCGGGAGACCTGGATCACTGTTTCTACTCCGATTCTGGCAGCGTTGCCGTGGAGGTTGCCCTGAAAATGGCCCTGCAGTATTTTATGAACCGAGGAGAAACCGGCCGCACCATGGTGCTGGCGCTGGAACACGCTTATCACGGGGATACCTTTAAGACTATGGAAGTGGGCGACGACGAGGATTATCATTTTGTCCTCAAGGCCTACGGTGAGAGCAAATATGTGGTTCATATCCCCACCGAAATCAGTGCCCTGGAGAAGGCCTTCGAAACATACCATGACAAGATGAACTGCTTTATTGTGGAACCCCTGTTACAGGGGGCAGGCGGTATGCGGATGTATGATGTGTCATTCCTGAAGCGTGCCCGGGAGCTGTGCGACCGCTGCGGCGTCCTCCTGATTTTCGACGAAGTGGCCACCGGCTTTGGCCGCACCGGAAACCGGTTTGTGGCAGACCTGGTCCTGCCGGATATACTTGTCCTCGGGAAGGCCCTGACCGGCGGCTATATCGGCCATGCCGTGACCGTGGCCAATCAAAAGGTCTTCGAAGGGTTCTATGACGGTGATCCTGCCCATGCCCTCATGCACGGCCCTACCTTTATGGGAAACGCCCTGGCCTGCAGCGTTGCCCTGAAATCCATTGAACTCTTTGAAGCGCAGGACTACCTGTCCAAAATCCGCAAAATCGAGGAAATTACCCGCCGTGAAATGGAAGGCTTCACAGATCCCCGCGTGAAGGAAGTCCGGATCATGGGGGCCTGTGTGTGCCTGGAGGTATACGATCCTTCTACCCTTAAGGGTTACCAGCAGTTTGCTTACCGGCGCGGAGTGTTCAGCCGTCCCTTCCTGAACTGTCTGTACGCAATGGTGCCTTATGTGATCGAAGAGGAGGAACTGGTAAGGGTATTACAGACTATGCGGGAGTGGTTTGGCGGGAGGTGAAAAAGCGGCAGGGATTACATACTCTGCCGTCTGCCCACCGCTGCCTTCAGCGCTTTTGCCACCGTCAACGCCTCGTCATCCGCCATATAAGGATGTATGGGAAGGCAAAGCACGCTTCCGCAAAGCTCCTCCGTCACCGGGCAGTCCGCATTGGCGCTGTCTGTTCCGGCAAAGGCTCCCTGGCAGTGCATCGGCTTTCCATAATAAATCATGGAGGGAATTCCCTGTTCCTTCATGCAGGCCTGAACCTGCGCCCGGTCTGTCCCTTCCGGCAATTGTATTGTATATTGCGCCCAGGACGAATAATATCCCTCTTTCACTATGGGAAGCTTCAGCTCTTCCATATCCTTCAGGTTCTCCCTGTAAATATCTGCCACCCTGTTCACAGCATCCAATTCATATTTCCTGAAAGCTTCAAATTTCGGCAGCAAAATTGCCGCCTGCAGGGTATCCAGCCTGCTGTTCATCCCCAGGCGCACATTATCATACTTGTTATCCGCATTTTTCCCATGTACCGCTATCGAACGGCAGAGGCCGGCAGTCTCGTCATCCTCTGTAAATATTGCCCCTCCGTCCCCATAGCACCCCAAAGGCTTTGCCGGAAAGAAGGATGTGGTGGAAATATCGCCGAAGGAACATGCCTTCTTCCCGTGCAGCTCCCCTCCGAAGCCCTGGGCGCCATCTTCTAACAGAAGAAGATGATATTCGTCACAGACGGCACGAAGCCTGTCATACTCTGCCGGAAGCCCGAAAAGATCTACTGTGACCACCACTTTGGGTGCCAGCTTTCCTTCCGCAATCACCCTCTTGATCTCCCGCTCTAACGAAACGGCATCCATATTATACGTATCACGACATACATCCACAAAAACCGGCACAGCGCCCAGCGCGGCCGGACATTCCCCGGAAGAGAAAAACGTAAAGTCCGGCACAAACACGGCATCCCCCGGCCCCACGCCCCAGGCAAGCAGGGCAATGCTCAGCGCATCCGTCCCGTTTCCGCAGGTGATACAATGGCGGACCCCGACATACGCCGCAAGCTTCTCCTCTAAGTCCCTCACCTGCTTTCCGGAAATAAACTGAGCGGAAGAAATCACTTCCTGAACAGATGCGTCTATTTCATTTTTTAAATGTTGATATTGTCTCTGTAAATCTCTGAACTGCATATGTTATCTCCTTATAATTGTGTTTCTACCTGGCAGTTACCCCTTCAGCCTCGTCCAATACAAGCCTTGAAAGCGGTGTATCGTACTTTTCCCTGTGGCGGTTGACCAAGCTTTCTATATATAACATACTTCAAGGCTCCAATGATGATCCGTTCTATAAATCCGGGTATTTTCCGGCACTTCCCTTATCCTTTCCCCAGCTCGCCAAATTAATTATCGGTATTTGTATACTTTCTATTGCGGTCTACAGCCTTTCTGCATTCTCATGTGAATAATCGCCCATACCTCCAGGCAGCTTTTCATCATTACTTATCGGTAGGAGACTTGGTTTATTGCTCGCGGGAATAAAGGAATCTCGCTATCGTTATGTTGCAGACTTGTGATCGGGCCTATAACCTTAACACTCAATCTTCACATCAAATTCCCTCATCCACAATTCTGTCAAAATAAATCTTTCTATCATTCTTGTATCACCTTTTCCAGACAAATACTGCTTTTTTATCTTTTGCAGATTAAATACTTCTCTGCTTTTTGCATTTTGTAATAAATCCAAAACATACTCCTGGGGCATTTGATACAACCAGGCCCTTGTAGGAGAAGGAAATCCCAGCTTACTTTTCCGCCACACAACATTTTGGGGCAGAATACCATCCACAGCTCTGCGCAAAGGCATCTTTGTGTAGCCATTACTGATTTTATCCAACATATCAATATTGAGCACCTTTTCCACATATTGATAATCTAAAAAAGGAAGCCTGGTTTCCAAAGAGGACGCCATGGAATTCCTGTCCTCCCAATGCAAAATGCCCTGTAAAGTACCCCTCGTAAAATCCAGAATTTGAATATCATTACCATATCGCGGGGCTAACAAGCTGTTTACCGTTCCTCCCACAGCAACCTTTCTCAATTGTGATGAAAGATATTTTTCCCGGCTTTTCCTGATATAAAGCTTTCTAACACCCGTGAAATTATAGTAGATAACCATTGCCATCAAATATATCATTCGCTTTTCTGAAGACCTTGCAACTGTCTTCAACTGCCTGATGAATGATTTAAGGCCTTTATTCTTTAAAATGTATAAAAGATAATACGCATAATAGCCATGGTATCCTGCAAGCCCTTCATCGCCGCCCTGTCCATCGTACACGACCTTACACCCCAGTTCAGCCGCTTTGTGAAATACAGAATAACTCGTTAGTATTCCAAGATGAGGGCATGGCTCATCCTGATGCCATACAATCTTCTCCAATAATTTCATCAATTGATTAGCATCCGGTCTGACAATATTTTCTTCACATCCGCAATATTCTACTACACTTTTACTGTACTGTGTTTCATCCACCTCCGGATGCTCCGCGAATCCGCTGGTTACTGTAGTAAATTCGGCTACATCCCCACCAGCCTGTTTCACCAGATTGCACGCAATTCCAACAATACTGGAACTGTCCAGACCGCCGGACAGACAACTCCCTACTTTCACATCTGAACGCATCCGTAATTTTATTGCTTCTGTTAGTTCTTCTTGTATACCGGTATCTTTTTCATTCGTGCCAATCTTTTTACTTAAATTATAATATCTTGTAACTTGAAAGTTACTGATGCAATGTTTTCGAAAATCAAAATCTACTTCTGCATAACACCCTCCCGGCAAACTATTAATATCTCTGAAACAGGTTTTTTGCGAGTAATCATAAACCTGATAGACCAACGAGGCCTTCAGCACGTCCAGATTAGCGGCCCTGACTATTTCCCGATCACACAATATCTGCTTTATTTCCGATCCAAACAGCAGCTTATGATTTGTTTTGAAATAATATAATGGTTTTACGCCAAATCTATCACGACACAGGAATAATTTCTGCTTTTCTATATCGTACAGCGCAAACCCCCACATGCCATTAAAACGATTTATACATTCTATTCCCCAACGATCATATGCCGCTAAAATCACTTCTGTATCACATTTCGTGCAAAAATCATATCCAGAATTTTTTAATTCTTCCCGAATTTCTATATAATTATATATCTCGCCATTAAAGGTGAGTATACAATTGTGTTTTTTCATCGGCTGATGGCCATTAGATGTAAGATCCAAAATTGACAGCCTTCGATGCCCCATGCCAAGAAAAAAAGATTCTCCTTCCTTTATTTCTGTAATATCAGTCTGCTTTGATCTCATATCAGAAATTGTATCCTTACCAACAGCAAACTGTATCTCACCGCTTTCATGAATAAGCGCGAATCCTTCGTCATCCGGTCCTCTGTGTCTGATAATATCCGTCATTTCCTTTAACAAAGAGGTTTTTATACCATTTTGCATATCAACATATCCACTTATTCCACACATATAAGCGTATTCCTCTCACTCCATATAATCTTACTTACAGCAGAAACCGTTATAGTCTCCAAAATCTCAAGCCAGATGCTTTCAGTTCATCCATGCGATATAAGGATTTCACATCCACTAACACCTTCTCCGAATCCGAAGACTCCGCCTTAAACAAATTTTTCATCTGCATCATGGACATGGAGCGATATTCATCATGCCCAACTGCAACGATCACACAGTCTGCCTTCGGAATATCTTCCCATGTAACGAGATCCACATCATATTCCTGCCTTGCAATTTCCGGATCCGCCCAGGAATCAGACACCACAGGATTTATCTCATACTCTTTCAGTCTGTTAATAATGTCCGCAACCTTACTGTTGCGAGTATCCGGGCAATTTTCTTTAAAGGTAATACCAAGAATCACAACCGTAGCTTTCTTGGGTGCTAATCCGGCTTCAATCATTTCTTTGATTGCCGCATCCGCCACAAAAGCTCCCATACTGTCATTTACTTTACGACCGCTGAGAATAATCTGACTGTGATACCCCAGCTTCTCTGCAGCATTAGTCAGATAATAAGGATCGATTCCAATACAATGCCCCCCAACAAGTCCCGGTTTAAATTTCAAAGCGTTCCATTTCGTATTCATTCCTGCCAGCACCTCATCCGTATCAATATGAAATCTGTCACAGATCATGGCAACTTCATTCATAAATGCAATATTAATGTCTCGCTGGCTGTTTTCCACTACCTTAACCGCCTCAGCAGTTTTGATATTAGATGCCATAAATGTTCCCGCCTTAATCACCATATCATAGACCTTCTTGATTTCACAGGCAGATTCCTCGTCCATCCCGGAAATAACCTTTGTGATATTTGTCAACTTGTGAACTCTGTCGCCAGGATTAATTCGTTCTGGGCTATACCCAATTTTCCAGTCAACACCACACTTAAGACCTGATTCCTTCTCTATGATAGGTACACAAATATCCTCTGTAACTCCAGGATATACAGTGGACTCAAAAACCACAATGGAACCTGGCGTAAGATTCTGTCCTACTGTTTTAGATGCACCCTTTACTGGCTTCAGATCCGGCGTCGTATCATCATTTACAGGTGTCGGCACAGCAACAATAATAAATTTTGCTTCTCTTAGCCTGGCAGGATCTGCCGTAAATTCAACCGTTGAATTCCTTATTGCCTCGCCAACTTCATTTGTAGCATCAATTCCATTGGCATACTCATTTACTCTCTTTTCATTAATATCAAATCCTATCACCTTGATATGCTTGGCAAACTCAACTGCAATGGGCATACCCACGTATCCAAGACCTACAAGTGCCAGTTTTCCGGTACCAGAAATAAGTTCCTGATAAATTCCATTATATTTCATTTTACTTATACCCCTTTATTAACCCTGATTTTAAATATGCTTATTCTCCGCATTAAAATTGGGTGCCGTAAATCCATGCACCCATAAAACAAACTACTATCCTGCTTCTACTTTTTAAAGTACCTTACAGCTTTTCTGCATCTCTCCCACCCAAGTACTGTTTTTCCGGTCTCTCACATGTACAAGTATCTTATTTCTCCACTGCCTTTCTCAAAAAGCTTGCCGGATTTCCGGCAACCACAACATTATCCTCTACAGATTTTGTAACAGTTGCCCCCATACCGACAATAGAATTATTTCCAATCTTAATACGGTTGCGAAGCACTGCGTTAATCCCTACATAGGAATTCTCTCCTAATTCATCAAATCCTCCTATTATTCCACCTGCTGCTATTTCCACATTTTTATGCAAATGCACATCGTGTCCAAGATGTACCAATGCGTCCAGCTTAACAAAATCATCTATAACCGTATCTCCACCCGACCCACATGAAATATTGTCGTGCGCGCCGACTTCGACATAATTACCAATTACTACACGCCCAAGCGTGGGAATTCGGTATTTACTTCCGTTTTCATCTTCTGCCATCGTAAATCCATTGGCGCCAATTATCGCATATTCATTTGAAATAAAATCATCTCCTATCGTAGCATGTCTGATGACTGTCCCTGCCATAATATAAGCATTTTTTCCAACTGCTACATCAGGACCGATATAACACCCCGGCTCAATATACGCATTCTCCCCTATGACAGCATCTGAACTGCAATAATATCCCTGAGAAGTTAAATACACGGGTATTTCTTGCTCTTCTTTCAATCTTTCTGCAGCAAACAGACTTGCGAACTTAGCATATTCCAATTGCGGCCTGTAAGATTTTTTAAAGGCATGCCTGCCCGCCAGATCATATGGTATGTCTATAGTCGCCTCAATAAATACCAGGCAATCATCTACCTCTGCCAATGATCCAATCAAATATTCTGCTTTCTTTGTTAAGAACATGGCAGTATTAGACTTTGGCTTTCCAATATAGGATATTCCTTTTATTTCAAAGGACTTCCCGGGTACTATCTCATTTACATCAAACCACATTGCGCAGCCCTCCTCTGAGAGCATTGCGTCGGCAGCTTTCAATTACCCCCCCCAATCCTGCAAGTATTCATTATCCACGACATAACTTCTTCCGCAGGAAAGACATTTTAGTTTATCTGATAACACCCTTCCACATTTGCAGACCCACCCAATTCTTTTTGCCGGAACGCCGGCCATCAACGCATGGGGCGGCACGTCTTTTGTTACTACCGCCCCCGCGGCAATCGTCGCATACGCACCTATGAAATGCCCGCAAACGATGGTGCAGTTTGCTCCAAGTGTCGCATCATGCCTTACTATAGTTTTCTTGTATTTGGCACGTCCCTTTGGGAATCTGGCCCTTGGCATAAGGTCATTCGTAAAAACCATAGACGGACCACAAAACACATAGTCCTCAATCTCTACGCCCTCATAAAGAGATACATTATTCTGAATCTTAACGCCATTTCCCACTATGACATTATTCGAGACATTAACATTCTGCCCCAAAGTACAATTACAGCCTATTCTTGCTCCGGATTGTATGTGGCAGAAATGCCATATCTTTGTTCCAACGCCGATTTCCACGTTCTCATCAACGAAGCTTGTAGGATGTACATAAAAGTCTCCCATTCTGTTACCTCATAATTTTATTTGAAAATCTTCCTGCAAAATCTAATGTCGAACAGTTTATAAGTGGGAATTTAACAGGCAGATGTTCCGCCGCTGACTTATAAATAGCCAGTACGAGTTCCAGCGCCCTCCTTCCGGCTTCCCCGTTCACATAAGGTTCTCTGTCATTTTCTATTGCTTCGATCACATCCGCATATAACGGCGTATGGCCGAAGCCATATACATTGGGCGGATTTTCGGCAAATTGCTTTTTCACTGCTTCCGGATCATCCAACGTATCCGAAAAGCGCCATTCCTCAATGCAGTTTACACTTTGTCCTCCCGCCTTTACCGTACCTTTTTCGCCAAATAAATAGAGGGTCTCCTCCAGATTCTGCGGGTAAATATCTGTGGTTCCCTCTATGATTCCATATGCTCCGTTTTTAAACTTTATCAGTGCAATACCCAAATCTTCCGCTTCAATATACGGATGGTTCAATCGGTCCGTCATACCGATTACCTCATCCACCTCGTCTCCCATCATCCATCGAAGCAGGTCAATATTGTGGATACACTGATTCATAAGCGCCCCGCCGTCCTGCTGCCAGGTTCCGCGCCATTTTGCCCTGGCATAATACTCCCAGTCACGACACCAACGTATGTGCGCCGTTCCATAAAACATGCGTCCGAAACGGTTTTTCTCCAGCGCTTCCCTGATCTTCTGTACCGATTTATTAAACCGGTTTTGATGGGAGGCGCACACCTTCACGCCCCTTTCCCTTGCCGCCTTGATGATTTCGTCCGCATCAGCCAGTGACAGGGCAATAGGCTTCTCAATAATCAGGTTGCATCCTGCTTTGATACAATCAAGTGCAATGGCCGCATGTTTTCCTGACTCCGTAGCGATCGCCACCAGCTCCGGTTTTTCTTTTTCCAGCATCTCATGGTAATCGGTATACTGGTGGACATGTGCCAGGTCAAATTTCAGAACCTTGTCCTGAAGCATTCCGGTATCAATATCACATAACCCGGCAAATTCCAGCCCGTTTGCTTTTGCCGCCGCGATGTGATTTGGTGAAATTCTTCCGCAACCTATTAATGCATATCTCATGTTTTATCCCCCTTTTTAATTATCATTTCTATGCGATAATCTTAGCCGAAAAATTTTCCGAATTTGCTTATTCATTAAAACAACGGATATAGAAATACTAATAACAGCAGTCAAAATAAGCCTTCCTATTGCCGGAGTATCTGGTATCATTTTTTTAATACCTACTGTTAGCACCACAAAAAAGGCGCTTCCGACAATACATAACACGAATTCTCTGGCCATTTTAAACAAATCTATATTTTTATTCTTTTTATGAGAACAAATCAAATTAAACAACGCACAACACGCTACTGCTATGCTGCTTGCAACTGTTATCCCCAACACTCCCATAAATCTGCTCATTAATATACTTAAAATTATATTAATTGAAATTGCTATCGTACTATTAAATGTCGCATGCTTAGAATCCTCATACGCATATAAAACTCTGCCATATAATTCTCGCACTACAAAGGGAATAAAACTAAGTGCATACCCTCTAAGTGCCGTCGAGCATAGCATAATCGCAGTAGAATCAAACTCTCCACGTCCAAAAACAATTCTTACAATATCTTCACTATATATCCATGTTAAAACACTTATTGGAATTAACAGCCAAATAAAAACTTTTGAAAATCCATTAATTAACTCTGCTGCGCCGGCATCATTATTCACGATAATCTCATTTGTCACGTATGTAAACAAAATACCACCCATGCTTGCAACCAAAGTACAAACAAAATTACTGAGTACAGCTGCATAATGTACAGATGTTATGACGCCTTCTCCCAAGCCAGAAGCAATCATCTTGTCAATCTGCTGATTAACAAATATCATGGAATACCCAAATAGCACAATAAACGTAGTCTTGAGAAATCTCTTAACTGAATTATTATGAAAAGGATTTTCTCTCGTTATTGACCATTGCTTCCTTGATGAAATACATAAAATTATAAAACTTGCAAAGATATATACAAAAAAAGCAAGACTTAGAGCCTCCGTCTTTAGGTAGTGTGAAAGCAATAATGTACATGCAATAAATGAAATACTTTGATATATACCCAGCAATTCACCGGTAACAAAATGTTCATTTGCTTTCAATATAGCATTAAATACGCCTGTCTCAGCAATCAGAATAAATGTTGGAGCATATATTCTAACATAATATGCTAATTTATTCGACAGTGCATGAGGATAAGCGGGAGCCAGCACTCTTGCTATCACAGGCGCTCCAATAACGAGAAATACTACTATAATTATACCTGCTTCTAAAAATATTTTAAGTATTGCTGACGCAAAGCTAAGCGCTCTTGACGGTCCCTTTCTTTTTTCTGTGATATAAATGGGAATAAATGATGTAATTAATGTTTGAGAGAAGACAAAATCCAAATCTTGAATAATTCCTTGTCCCAACATAATTATGTCGGTTTCAATTGTCGTCCCAAATGCATTTGCCGTAATTATCTGCCGGACAAAGCCCAGTAGCTTCGCGACAACAATTATGCCGGATACAGAAAGAATAGATTTCATCATCTTTTTGTTCATCTAATCGTCTCCGTAATACGTCTATATTTCAATTTAGGTATGACACAGTATATTTTACTGTGAAACGTATCTGATGCCCTTTTCAAATAATTTGTTTGAATTTTCCGCCTCACTCTTTATAACGTAATCATACATTTCTTTAGCAAAAACTTTACAGTCAAAATATTTGTGTGCTGTAGCATAAGCACAAGGTATTTTACTTTTTAATTCGGCAGGATTTTCAAATACTTTCGAAAACTGCATCATCATATCTGCTTTATCACTTACCGGTATTTCCCACCCACCAAAGAATCTTTTATATGTTTTATGTGGGTATACCATCACAGGCGTTCCAACTGCCAGAGAATTGTTCATTGTTACAGAAACTGAGCCTGGCTGAAGATATAGATCTGCTGCGCTTACATATCTCATTAATTCATCCGAAGTCTTCCATCCCATGTAAATAAACCTTTTGTCCGAGTCTATCTCTTTTTTTAGATCCTCTCTATCTTTCGGAATGCTCCCAATAATTAATAATTTGAATTTTTTATCTTTTAATTCCTTTAAACATTGCAATATTTCTACTGTCTTCTTCTCAACTGTCAGCTTTCCGGAATGAACAAATAAAAGCTCATCATCTTTAATATCGAGCTCTGATCGAATTGCAAATGCATTTCTTTCTTTTTCTTCTTTTTCAAGAAACCTTGCTGGTAGTGGCAGAATACTATTTTCACTTTGCTTTATGCCGTAGACAATTCTAAAAAATTCCAATTCACCTTCGCCAATATAATACATGCCGTCAATAAATTTAAAATTGGATCGTATGATCCATCTAAAAAATGTACCCTGTATAATCCATCGTGAAAAAAAATTCCTGCATGAATTAGCAAATGAAGCATGAGAATCCGCCAGCAAAATAACATTAGGGTTTTTTCTTTTAAATTTTCCTATATCGAACCAATTAAGCGTCTGCTGGTTATGAAGCATGATAATGTCCGGATGAATCTTATATAACTGCTCCTTTAATCCCCTTACCGTATTAATTTTTCCATTTACAACCTTAGGTAAACAATATTTATATTTCAGACGAATTACATGAACCCCATACTTATTTATATAGTCCTGCCTTTCCTTCCGTCCATGCTTTCCGTTTTCGTCCATCGCATACTCAGTTGTAATTATATAAGTATCATGTCCATCCTTTGCATTTTGCTCCGATAATATATTTCTATGGTACGACCAGTTCTCAGCATATGGATCGCACAGGCATATATGCACAATTATCATCTTTTAATCCTCACCTTTATTTACGTCGTTTGCCTTGAATACGGACTCATCAAATAAAAGGACAATTATGATGAGTAAAATCCCACCTGTTAATAGAGTTGTTAATAATCCACCATTGACCAAAATAGAAAACGAATAAGCACAAAATGCAAAAGCAAATACCTTATTTTCTGTTTCCTTATCCAGCAGTTTCAAAATCAAGACTAATAAAATGGATACAAGCAACATTCCCAGAAAACCAGCATTAGCATAACTGTATGATAAATATCCTGTATTAGCTTCCGCTTCTATTGCCGGAAAATAAATATTGTTTACAACCCAGCCAGATGGTTTGTCATAGGGATACTCTATCCCAAATAATTGACCTAAACGTGATTCGGAATATAATAATTTAGGTAAATTTGTTGAAAATTGTTCATAAAACATAAAGTCAATAAGAGCCGGATCAAATAATAGTCTTATTGGCACTATAGCAAAGGGCAGCTTCCAAGACGTCACTTTTAAAATGGCATAGCAGACAAATGTCAATCCTGATAATCCAATCAAAAAAAAGTTCCTGAAATCAAATTTCTTTTTGATTACATAAATACCCAAAATCAAAAAGGGACCAAACAAAATTTCCTTACGAGCCAATATCAGGTATATTACCATCTGGAGCACGCAAAATGAAAAAACAATTTTAAAATTTTTCTTTTTCAGTCCATATACCATATAATATGGATTGATCACTCGAAATTGCCATACAGATGTGTAACGTATCAGAGATAGTCCATAATTCACATTCTCACGTATATCATATATTGCCGCACTGAAATCCAATACATCAAAACTTATTCTGTTTTTCATCAGCAGAATCCCATAGGTAACCACAGTAATAGACAGCAATAATACATGAAGTATTATCTGACCATGCCTTATTCTAATTATATCGTTGGTTTGTGGAGAACAATTTATAAGCACACACTGTATTAAGAAGCAAACTACAAGCATTACCACAAATACATCACTCCTGTTTTTCATAGCATACACTGTAAAAACAGGTATTACCAACATAACAAAGAGCATTTGCATTATCATGCTTCCCACATTCTCTTTGTTTTGAAATACGAATGGCAATAACATCAGCAGATAGCCCCAGGAAATGATATATTTAACAACACTAAAATCAAATTCTACCCCTCTGTAAGAATATATCCCGGATGCAGCTATATACGTAAAATCCAGTATTAATCTGTATACGATAGCACATAAATATATTGTTTTCATTTTAGACAAATGCGTCTGCATGTTTTTGCCTGCTAATGTGGTCATAAACGTACCGCCCTATAAGTTATTCATTTTTCTAACACCATTCTTATTAGTTTCTCTATCTCCTGATAAGACACTTTCCGATCAAATTCTTTTTCACATACTTCACGGGCTGCTTTCCCCATTTTTTCCCTCTGCTCAGGATTTCTGTACATTTCAATAATGGCATCAGCCAACACCCTTTTATTCTCTGCCACAACATTAACGCCAAATCCATCCGTTTCAACCTTATTCCTAAATTCTGGACTACTTAATGTATTTATCATTGGTCTGCCCGCCGCTAAATAGTCTCCTATTTTGGTCACTATACTCTGTGGGGCTTTCTTAACAAACGAATTAACCAAAACATCTGATTTGACTAAATATGCTGCCATTTTTCTATAAGGAGTGTATCCTGCAAATTCAACATTACATGGATTTTCTTTTGAAATATCCTTAAACTCAGTCTCTAATGGTCCACCACCTAAGATTTTAATCTTTATGTTCGGGAATTTACTGTATAATTCTTGCGAAGCTCTAACTAAAGTTGCGACATCATAACTTGACCCCAGATTTCCAGCATAAGTTACCCAGAATTCTCCTTCGTTTTTTTCAATATCCTTTGAAAATTCTGCAACTCCACCGTCAAAATCTTCAAGATCGCATCCAACATAAACCGTTATCGCAGGCTTTCCCTGAACCCTATATTTTACCTGCGGCACATCTCGATATTCATTGGAAGTACCCACAAATGCATCCGCACATTTATATGCTGTCCTCGCTTTTCTCCTAAAAGAACTGAAAAGTATTCTATTAACACAATTTGGAAGAGGCGATACCATTTCCATTACTTCAGGCCAAAGATCCTCGACATCTATAATACACTTGACTCCATTCCTCTTTGAATATTTTCCGACAGATGCTGCTACACTATTATCTGGAATAATACAATATATTAAGTCATATTCCTTCTTTCCCAAAATTTTAATAACATTTTTGGCAGCTACCCTATGGCTGAAAACCCTTCTAATATCCACGTTCTTCTTATATCCCGGTTCATACGCTAACTCGATATTATATTTTGTTTTGGTTCTCAATATTGTATCTATATCACGCTGCTTTTTTTCCCAATGCTGAAAGGTACTGGTAATCAAATCAACATCGTAAAACTCACTCAACAAATTAGCAAGAAATCTAAATCTTGAATACCCTTTTTCATCTCCCAGCGCAACCGCCAAAGTAATTATGGCTATCTTTTTCATATATTTGCCCCTTTTCTGTAATAGCTCTATGTTGCAGTCAAATGCTCTTGCTCTTAATGCATTACTTGTTTTTTCTTGACAATATGTCTCACATTATTTTATATTAAAATACATCTATACAATTTACCCTATCATCCGGACGAATTTTCTCTAAACATTTTCCTCTGTCAGCTTAATACTCTCTTCAAACCCATATTTTTCTACCCTATCTACAGGCTCATATGTCAGATTGCCAAACACTTTTTTTATTAAGCTAATCGGAATTGCTTTCAATATCCAATTGAAAACCCTTGTCAGCTTTATTTTCTTTCCATGCTCCCGCGCTATTAGCTCAACCATCCGGCTTGTATTCGTATACTCTGCATTTTGTGGGAAAAAAAGCCCCTGCCTCTCCGAATCAATACACACTTTTACAAATTCACAAAGATTTCCGATATAAATCATAGATCGCTTATTTTCATAGTCAGGAAAAATCGGGCTCCTTAATGCAAATTTCCGTAGTGCCTGATAGTTTCCCCTGCAATTATGCCCATAAACCATCGGTGCCCGCAAACAGACAAATTTAAAGTCATCGCTCTCCAGTTTCTTGATCTCTTCATCCGCCTGTAGCTTTGCTTCACCATAAGCAGTCACGGGATGCGGCTTTGTATTCTTTCTGATATGGCCAACTTTTAATCCATATACCGACATGGAGGATAGCAAAATAAACTGTTCTACCCCTGCCTCCTTAGCTGCCTTCGCTATAGATACAACAAGGTCACGATTTACCTCAAAATACAATTGGCGATTTTTAAAGTTTTCTTTTATATGTGCTATACCAACTACACAAAAAATAACATCAAACCCTTTGAACATACTCGCTGTCGGAATCAAACCTTTAGTAGCAATCTCGCTGACTGTATATTCATTCTGATACCTCATTAAAAATGACTTAAACGATTCACCAATGTAACTATTTGCACCGGCTATGAGAACCTTTTTCATTATTGATTCCTCGCACATTTTCCCACCTCCATCGCCATCTGCCTTTTCCTATGGTGCCCTCACTTCACCAGGCCCTTCCCCCGGTACTTCTCCTCCCCCCTCAGGACCACCCCCACGGTCCGCATCAGAATCCGGAAGTCCAGCCACAGGCTGAAA
>CAJTKW010000025.1 GCA_910577035.1 uncultured Acetatifactor sp. | reverse complement strand
TAGTTATTTATAAGCAGACCCCCGCCCGATAATTTTCAATTATCGCTACCAAACCCCAAAAAATAAAAAATTTTTCGGCAGCCCCCTTTACCTAACGGCTAATTAGGTGAAGGGGTTTTCTTTTGTTCTTACGGAGGACACCTGATTTACTGCACTTTGACAACTTCATATCTGTGTGTCAGGCACACATCCGGCCGGCCGGAGAGCCGGAAAGCACCAGTCAGGATACGCCATGCGGAAGAATGCCGGTCTTTGGCATTCTTTTATGTGAGACATAGAACTTCTTAGGCTGCATAATTTGCAGGCTTAGAAATTCTTCCCACATTTTCCAAGCGAGAAATACCCGTGGCTGTACTGCCCGTGGTGGGGCAGGATGCGATGAAACCGGCCGGAGATAATGATACTTCCACGGCAGTGGCCCGCAAAAGCAGCGGGAAAATGCACACCCACGTTTGAGAAAGAATGTGGGCGGCTTTTATGATGCCTGCTTACCGGCAGGATGCCTGACGCACTTTTGGGTGGAATTCCACCTTATAGAGCAGTAGATACCATGGGCTGGGTGGCAGTTATTTTTGTCAGCAAAAACCAAACAGGAGCCATCCAGCCTATTCCTGTGCTGCCCTATGGCACTGGATGCTGACGGACGTTAAGATCTTTCGATTCTGCGATTTTGTTAGTATCACAAATATTCAGGAGGCGTAAACGATGGAGAGAAGTGCGGAAGAATTATTGATATTTATATTTGACGAGATTTTGCCCAAGCATGGCATGGCGCTGAGAATCAAGCAGAAAGAGCTTTCCCTGGAGATGCTGCAGGCATTGCAGGAGGACAAGCTGGCATTATGCGAGGCGGAGGTTGGAACAGGAAAGACCCACGCCTATATCCTTGCCCTGACGGTGCATAACCTGTATTCCGATAAGAAAGCGCCGACGGTCATTTCCACATCCACCATAGCATTGCAGAAAGCGTTGACGGAGGAATATATCCCGCAGATTTCCGGCATCCTGCTGGAACATCATGTGATAGACAGGCCCTTATCCTTTGTGGTGAGGAAAGGGAAAAAGCATTATGCCTGTGACTCCAGGCTGGCCATATATGAGGCATCCATTAAAAATTTGAAAAGGGAAACGGATGCAGGGCTGCTCCTGGAGCTGGCAAAGCTGCGGGGGCAGGAGGATGACAGGATTGATCTGGATGATACGGCTTTGACGCCCTATGTAAAAGCCAGGATTAATGTATTCCGGTGCAGCAGTTCATGCCCTGTGCGGCGCTTATGCCGGTATATGGAATTTCAGAAACGGTGCATGACGGAAAACTATGATTTCCAGATCACGAACCACAATTATGTGCTGGCTGACCTGATCGGGCGGAAACAGGGGAAGAAACCGCTTTTCCCGGTTTATGGGGCAGTGGTGCTGGATGAGGCGCACAAACTGCTGGATGCAGCCAGACAGATGTACAGCACAGTATGGGAGGAACAGGATGCGGAGCTGATTGCAAAACTGAGCATGGTAAGCGGCAGGAGGATTAAAACAGATGAGCTGGCTGTCCTGCAGGGCAGGGCCATGGAATACAGCAGGCAGATATTTGACAGGCTTGCAGGAGAACTTTCGGGCAGCCATACTAGGGAGGGGAGCAGGGCGGAGATTGTGATCGGCCCGGTGGAAAGAGGCTATATGAAACAGCTGGCGGCGGTTTTAGGGCAGATACCTCTGGCATATCAGGAAAGCGGCGGACAGGGAATGCGGATGCAGAGCCTGAAAAAGCACTGTCAGGAACTGACGGAAAAGCTGGGAGTTTTTTTGGATAATACACATTTTATCTGCTGGATGGAAAAAGGGGAGAACGGCAGGCTTGCCCTGTGTGCGGTTCCCATGGAACTGGAGCAGTTACTGTTCGAAGATATTTGGAACAGGCCCATCCCGGCCATCATCACATCCGGCACCATGTCCGTCAGGGGAGATTTTACCCATTTTAAGAAAACCACAGGAATTTATCTGGCTGCTCCTTCAAAGATCATGGAAACCACCAAACCATCCCCTTTTGATTTCCAGAATAAGGGCCTGCTCTATATACCGGAGCGGATGCCGTTCCCCAACATAAGGGATGACAGGTACATACAGGCGGTCATGGAGGAAATCCTGCGGATTGTGCCAGCCACCCATGGGCATACCCTGATCCTGTTTACCTCATATTGGCTTATGGAGAGGGTGTTCTACGGACTAAAAGATAGACTATCTGTTTATCCGCTGTTCCTTATGGGCAGGGGCAGGCTAGATGTGATAAGCAGTTTCCGCAGGAGCGGGAACGGTGTATTGTTTGCCAGTGACAGCGCCGGTGAGGGGATTGATCTTGCGGGGAACATCCTCTCCAGCCTGATTATCGTCAAACTTCCATTTCCGGTGCCTGACCCGGTCATGGAATACCAGAGGACACAATACGATGACTTTGATTCATACCGCAGGGATATTATCATCCCGGAAATGCTGATAAAACTCAGGCAGTGGTTCGGCAGGGGCATCCGCAGGGAGGATGACACGGCGGTATTTTCCATCCTGGACAGCAGGGCATCCCTGCGGGGGCGGTACAGGGTGGAGATACTGGATACGCTGCCTGCAATGCCAGTCACGGACAGGCTTTCTGATGTGGCGGATTTTATCATAAGGAAGAAAGCGGACGGTTATTTTATGGATAATGAGAGGAATCGGGAATGAAGATCGTGCTGATTGTGGCGGGCGCTGTAACAGGCGCCCTGCTGATTATGGTGCTGCTGGCCGGAATTGCAGTTAGCAGGGCAGGGGAATGTATGGAAACCACGGAAAATGAAAAAATGTAGCAGAATATCGAACAAGCAGGCTGGCATATAGTGTGATAAGCCAGCTTGTTGATTTGCGGAGAGTAGGAATGGGAGATTTAGAAAAATTGAAAGCGGTAGATATTCGGACGGTGGATCGGAGTGAATTGATAGACATTATGGAATTATCGGAAGAAACAACAGACAGCGACAAAAGCAGGCGGATGAAAACATTTATAGAGAAAGTAAAAAACCCGTACTGTTTTATGGTAGGCGATGTGATTGTGAAATCTACATTTTTAGACGGAGTCAGTTTGAAACAGAGATTGCAGGAATTGGCAGATGGAATTTAAAATGGAAATTGCTATAAAAGTCTGGAAAAAAAGAAAGTTCTATGCTAATATATGTATAGGACTAAATGAATAGAAATCACTTCTTATTTTATAGCAGATTGATCCGGCTAATAAAAATAAGGAGAGTTTTTATGCTATCAAATAAATTTCTTAAGAAATATCTATGCGGAGCTTATCTGCGTTTATCCCATAGTGATGATGTAACAGTTGAAAATGGGGCTACTGTTCAGGGTGAAAACCTGCAGAGTAACAGTATTGCAAATCAAAGGGAATATATTCAGGATTTTTTGCAGCACAAACCAGAGATTGAAATTGTGGATTTTTACATAGACGATGGTTATAGCGGCGTAAATTTTGAGCGTCCTGATTTTCAAAGAATGATTCAGGACATCAAGGACAACAGGATAAATTGTGTAATTGTAAAGGATCTGTCACGGTTTGGACGGAATTATATTGAAGTTGGAAAGTATATAGAAAGGCTTTTTCCTTTGCTGGGTGTGCGCTTTATAGCAATCAATGATAGTTACGACAGTGCAGATGACACAGCGGCATCCAATAATATAATTGTTCCATTTAAAAATCTGATCAATGATGCCTATTGCCGTGATATATCAATCAAAATAAGAAGTCACCTGGAAGTAAAGCGGAAACGTGGAGAATTTATCGGCGCATTTACGGTTTATGGATATATGCGCGGGGCAGATAAAAACAAGTTGATAGTTGACTCTTATGCGGCAGGAATTGTCAAAGAGATTTTCCGTATGAAGATGGACGGAATGAGCCAGCAGGCAATCGCTGATGAATTGAACAGGATGGGGGTGCTTTCTCCGGCAGAATATAAGAAAGAGCAGGGAAGCGGATATAAAGCGGTGTTCCAGACCCATAGCAAAGCCAAATGGTCTGCAATGGCAGTGATGCGTATCCTGACAAATGAAATATATACTGGGACGCTGATTCAAGGAAAGGAAAGCTCCCCCAATTATAAGGTCAAGGTGCGGCAGAAGAAGCCCAAGGAAGAATGGAACCGGGTGGAAAATGCACATGAGGCAATTATCAGCAAAGCTGATTTTGAGGTTATTTCAGACATTCTGCAAAAAGATACACGAGTCTCAGTAGGTAAAAGCCAGGTTTCCCTATACTCTGGTTTCCTGGTCTGTGCAGATTGCGGATGCAGTATAGTCAGGAAAAAAGCGTGTAGCGGTTCAATGGAATATATCTATTATGTCTGCTCTGGTAATAGAAAGAATAAGGAAGTGTGCAGTAATCACAGAATCAGTGAAAATGCCTTAAATCTTGCCGTGACAAAAACTTTGCGGCTGCATTTAAAGTATCTGCTTGATTTGCAGGAGAGCATCCAGTATATACGGGAGTCATCCAGCCATTCGGATAAAGTAGAAGTGCTGGTTTTGCAGCTCGGAAAAAGGAAAGAAGAAATCGAAAAACACAAACGCTTAAAGCTGGAATGTTATGAGGATTATAAAAACGGGCTTATCTCGCAGGAAGAATATCTGTTGTTCAAGCAGGGATTAGAAAACAGGATAGAAGAAACCCAAAAAGCAGTTACAGAATTGGGAAAGAAAAAGCGGTTGCTGTTAGATGGCAGATATGAGAGAGAAAGCTGGCTGGAGGAACTTCTGACAAACAAGGATTTTGAAATAAAGCGTTCTATTCTGGTTCGATTTATCAGCAGAATATTTATATATGAAGATCACAGGATAGAGATTATTTTCCGCTACCAGGATGAAATCAGGCAGTTGGCTGAATTGGTAAAAGAGATAAAGCAGGATATGAGTCTTGGGGAGGTGGTCTGATGGCGCGAAAAGTCAGAAACTATCCGGTTCCCAGAGAAAAACTGCAGGAAAGCAGAATGCCGGAGCAGGCGGTCAAAGCAAATATACAGGAGTTTTCTGTGGGGCTGTACATCCGGCTGTCAAAAGAAGACAGCGGAAAAAATAATCAGAATACAGTAGAGAATCAGCAAAAGCTATTGGAAGATTATGTGAAAGATAAACCGGATATGAAAGTGTATGAGGTTTATATAGACAACGGCTTTAGCGGTACAAATTTTGAGCGGCCAGCATTCAAAAAGATGATGGAGGATGTGAAACGTGGCAGAATAAACTGTATCATTGTAAAAGATCTGTCACGTTTTGGGCGCAGTTATCTGGAAACAGGAAACTACCTGGAAAAGATATTTCCTTTTTTAAAGGTTCGATTTATTTCTGTTACAGACCATTTTGATACTTTTGCGGCATCTTCAGAAAATGGAGGAGCATTATCCAAAGGAATAGAGATTCCGCTGAAGAATATCATAAATGAGGTTTATGCAAAGGATATTTCCAGAAAAGTGGGTTCCGCCATAGAACTCAAAAAGAAGGAGGGCAGATATGGCGGTGGGGTTGCTCCCTATGGGTATGTGAAATCAAAAGCGGAGAAAGGCCGGTATGAAATTGACAGGGAAGCAGCCGAAATAGTGCGTTATATCTTTGGATTGAGGTCACAGGGGTATGGGTATTGCAGTATTGTAAAAATGTTGAATGAAAAAGGGATAAAGTCACCCAGCGCATACCGCTATGAAAAGGGGATTGTTAAGAATGAGCGGATGAGGGGGACATTATGGAAAATCTATGCAATAGAGGATATGCTGCGTGATGAAGTATATCTTGGAAATATGGTCAGGGGAAAGACGCATTCTGCTATGCACAGGGGAGAAAAGCGGCATCGTGTGCCCAGGTCAGAATGGACGATTGTTGAGGGAACCCATGAGCCTATTATCTCTAAAGAACTTTTTGATGCGGTACAAGCAGTGAATGAAATGAAAACACAGGAACATAAAGAACGGCTGGAGAAAGCAACAGAACATCCAAAGCGTGACAATCTGCTGAAAGGGAAGATTTTTTGTGGGGACTGTGGTATTACCATGGGATATACGGTCAGCGGGCAAGATTCCATGAGTTATTATTGTCCTAATTATAAAGAAAACGGAGCTATAGGCTGTGTAAAAAAGCGTATCAGTGCTAAAAAACTGGAAAAAGCATTGACAGCGGTCATACAAACGCATCTAAAGATGTTCATGGAGAATAAGACGGCAATCCAATTAAAGAACAGTGATGCCGAAACGGAAAAAAAGCGGGAGGCACTCGAACAGGAGATAACGGAGTTAGGGAAAAAGAAAATACAGTGCCAGCAGAAAATCAGCAGCCTTTATCTGGACCATAAGGAAAAATTGCTTTCAGTTCAGGAATATTTCATGTTAAAGGATAAATATCAGGTTGAGTTGGCAGAGATTGAGGCGGACTGCAAAGAAAAAGAACAACTTTTTAACGAAATGCAGAAAGAATACGGCGATAACATGGAATTGGCTCATGTGGCAGAACGGTGTGCCAGACAGATGACAATTTCCAGAGAAATGGTAGATTCCCTGATAGAGCGGGTGGAAGTGTATGCTGAAGGGCGTATTCAGGTTGTATTTCGTTTTGCGGATGAGTACCAGAGAGTACAATATTTAAGGGAGAAGTCAACCGTAAGTATGGAAAGAAATACCTATCTGGAACAGGAGGCGGAGGAATGAAGAAGTATGTGCTTGCAGAATATATCCGGCTTTCTATGGAGGATTTAGATTTATATGATTCTGATGAAAAAGCGGAAAGCGTAAGTATCAGTAACCAGAGAAGTTTTATCCGAACTTTTGTAGATCAGAAAGAAGAATTCAAAAGAGCGGAAGTCAGGGAATTTGTAGATGACGGCTATTCTGGTACTAATTTTGACAGACCGGCAATAAAGGAATTGCTTGGTTTATGCAGACAAGGTGAGATAGATTGCATTATTGTAAAGGATTTATCCCGTTTTGGACGGAACTACCTGGAAGTAGGAGATTATCTGGAACAGATTTTTCCCTTTTTGGGTGTTCGCTTTATTAGCATTAATGACGGGTTTGACAGCAAAGACTTTTCAGGACAGACGGGTGGGATAGACATTGCTTTCAAGAACTTTATCTATGAGATGTATAGCAGAGATCTGTCCGACAAGGTAAAGAGCGGCGTCACAACCTGCATGAAACGTGGAGAGTATTATGCTGGTTGTATTGTGTATGGCTATCAAAAGTCGTCAGACGGCAAACGAATGGAAATTGATCGGGAAGCAGCAGTTACAATCCGGCGGATTTTTCAGGAGATGGCAGAGGGAAAAAGCGCAAAGGTTTTGGCAACAGAGCTAAATGCGGAGGGAGTACCCACCCGGCTGACCTACAAGCAGGCAAAAGGGGAACAGCTTAACAGGCATTATAAAGCGGACATATGGAATCGTAACAAGATACATTCCATTGTTCATAATCGGGTTTATCAGGGGGACATGGTGTATCGGAAAGCTATACGCACGAAAGTGGGATGTAATCGAAAGGTGCGGCAGCCAGAAGAAAGCTGGATCATAATACCGGATCACCACGAGGGCATTGTTAGCCAGGAACTTTTCAAAAGAGCGAATGACAGCATCAGAAAGGGAAAGACAGCGGACTATGACCGCTCGGCTGTCCGCCGCGGGATTGTCTTTTGCGGATGTTGTGGAAATCGGCTGGAACTGCGGAAAACCAAGCATCCCTATTATCTGTGTAAGCGCAGAAATTTGTTAAATGATGTAAAATGTAATGATCTTTATGTGGAAAAGGGGCTGATTGAGCAGAGCATATGGAGTATCTGGCAGGAACATTGCAGACTATTTGAAACAATATCCTTTTCGCAGTTCTTTGAAAAGCGGCAGGGTGAGCTGAAAAGACGGGAAGATACGTTAAAACAGCAATTAGTGCGTCTGCCTGCTGAGAAAATCAATTTGTATGAACGATTTCGCTCTGGTGCGGTAAGACAGGATGTGTTTTTAAAGGAAAAAGCATTGCTGAACCAGCAGGAAGAAGTGGCAAGAACAGAGCTGGAGGGTGTTTTGGAGGAAATGGATGCCCAGGAGAAAAAGCGGAAAAGCTATCGCAGTATAGTTGATCTCATGGAAAGGCATAAGCAGGATGAGACATTTACGGAAGAATTTATGAGGGAGATGGTGGATAAAGTCATAGTATATGAAGATAGGCGGATAGAGATTGTCTGGAAGTATGGGGAAGAATTTGAGAAAATAAGGTAGGAATGTTAAAAGAGGAAGCAAAAGTGATAAAAAGGCTTTCTCTTTTTGATATAATACAGCCATAGATAATTTTAGGGGTGTCAGTATAAGAAAAATAGTGTATAATACAAGTATATTTTTCTGACAATGGAGGAATTGAATTATGGCGCAGATGGCATATGTTGAGAAAGATTACTTCGAGAGACTTTTTGATATGCAAACAGGTTATGTTCTCGACTTTACAAACTATACATATCAAAGATTTATTGCTGATACAATTCATATTGATGTCTATAAAAAGTACCATAATTTATCTAAAGCAAAAATATTAAGGGCAATTATGGATGAGAGTGATAATGTTACAGTTGGCAAACTGCTTTTGAGCCTAATGCAATATATGCAGGCAAGAGGACTTGTGACAGAAGAAAAAAAGGAAATTTTTCAGAAATGCTCTGAAATAGGTTATCGGTTAATCGGAAAGAAAGTTTCTCCAAAATCAGCTAGTAAAATTCCAGAAGTGCCTAAAGTCGAATTTGATTTTGAGGGGTATCTTAAAGAATTAAAAGACTTGGCAGATTATCATGATAATCCACAAGCCCGGGGCTATCAATTTGAAAGGTATTTAAATAAGTTGTTTAGGGCTTGTGCATTAGAACCAAGAGATAGTTTTAGAATCAAGGGAGAACAAATAGATGGCAGTTTTGTTTTAAAAAACGATATATATTTGTTAGAAGCGAAGTGGACGAATAAACAAACTGAAAAGAATGATTTAGTGGTCTTTAATGAAAAAGTATCTTCAAAATCTGGTTTTACTAGGGGACTATTTATTAGCTTTGCTGGCTATAGCAATGATGCTGTCGAGACATTTTGCAATGGCAGAAAGGTAAATATCGTGCTAATGACTGTACAGGAATTGGCAATGGCGTTGGCAAAACAAATGAATATTTCGCAGGTTATTTGGAATAAGGTTCGAGCATTGGCGGAAGAAGGGAATTATAATAAATTGATAATTGAGATGTGAACGGTAGCAGCGTTGAAAAATGTAATATAGGAATAGACTTTGAATTGTTTGATTCTGGCATTTTAAAAGTACATTTTGGTTTACACGATAGGAATGTGGTTTAGAGAGGTGCTATAATGTTTACAGATGATATAGAGAGAATACGCACACAAGCACATGATGCTAATGTTGCCAATAAGATAATTGATTCCTTAAAAGGACTACAACAAAGTTCTGATGAAAAAAGCCGCTGCAGATGGGTGTGGGAGCTTATTCAAAATGCAAAGGATGTCACAAATAGCAGTGGAGGTGTTGATATACGGATTAGTTTAGATAAACAATCGGGGAAATTACGATTTGCACACAATGGGAAACCATTTACAATGCAAAATATTGTTTTCCTGATAGAACAGGTTTCTACGAAAGACAGGGACGAAAAAGAAGGTATAGAAAAGAGCACAGGTAAATTTGGTACAGGCTTTTTGACTACTCACTTGCTGTCGGATGTGGTTACCTTATCGGGCACTTTAGTAGATGGAGATAATCGGTTTAGAAAGTTTCAACTGGATATTGATCGCTCTGAAAAGACGAAAGAAGGAATTATCGACGGAAACAAAAAAAGCTTTGAGCAGTTACAGAAAAGTATCGAAAGTGGGGAGGTGGTTTACAATTATAATGAGGACTTATTTAATACTTCGTTCACATATAGCATAGATCAAAAAGGGCTTGAGGTTGCAAAAGAGGGGCTAGATAATCTTTATGTTGCGCTACCATATGTTTTTGCGTTTGTCCCGGAAGTTAGATCGGTTTATATTGATGAATGTGCTTGGAAGTTTACAAGAGGAGAATTCCATGAGTCCTCAAATATTAAGGTTCAGAAAATCATTATAGAAGAAGGTTCAAAGAAAAGAAATACATACATTGCGACTGTACAAGGAGAAAATATAACTATAGCAGTAGAAATCGAAAAAGATGGAAATCATGTTGCAATAAAGGAATTTGCAGATCAGTTACCAAGAATTTTTTGCGATTTTCCTTTGATTGGAACGGAGGATTTTGCATTTCCAGTTGTTGTTAATAGTTTTCACTTTAATCCAACAGAACCAAGAAATGGAATTTTCCTAAAAGATGTAGAAGAGATAGAAACTAATGACAATAAGAATCTTATGATAGAAGCAGTGCAGCTATACGGAGAGTTTTTGAAAAACATATCCTATAAGGGCTGGAAGAATATATATAATATTGTGAAGGTAAGAACTCAAAAAGAGAAAGTATGGCTCAGTACGGAATGGGTAGGGAAATACATTACAAATGAGTGCAAAAAAATAATAGAAAAAGTACCGGTCATTGATAATGCAGTCGGAGAAAGAGTCGCGCTATTAGATGATTGGGAGGAAATAAATATTTGGATCATTCAAGATTCTGATGAAAAAATGCGTGCGGAGATATGGAAACTTGTTTCACAATTAATGCCTAATATGGTGACGCAATACTCAGAAATCAATGAATGGTATTCTTCATTATGGAAAGATTGTAATAAATTCACTTTGCGTAGTTTAATAGAGAATGTGCAAAAGTTTGCAAGTATGAATGTGTTGAAAGAGAATTTACATATTAATGGAGAAGAATGGTTAAATCAATTGTACACTTTAATTGCGAAAACAAGGGGAGCGATTGATTATATTAAGAATAGCCAAATTCGCATTTTCCCTAATCAAAATGGCGATTTTTGCTCATTGAATGAGTTGTCAGTTGATGTAGGAGTTGATGAAGTATATAAGGATATTTTAAATTTTGTGCAGAGTGATTGTAGGAATATACTATTAAGTAAAGAAATTGTTGCGCAGGACTGGATGGATGTTCCGAGGTATTCCATACAAGATATTTTTACTGATATATTAAAGGGGATATCTATACATCCTGAGAAAAAAGAGGATGTATATAGGCGAGCGGTAGTACTGTGTACAAAAGGGGAAACAGAAACTTGCCTAGAAGAAAAAAGAAGAGATATTCTGGAATTTGCGGCTACTATTTTCCCTGGGCAATTATCGAATGATGTGGAGGTTTCTGCTGTTTCAGAGGAACTGCTTGAAGACTCAATAAAATTTATATGTGTACAAATGGCAGATGAAGTTAGTCAATGTGGAAAGTTACAAAGACTAGAACTATCATTTGATTTTGGTGCGGAAACTGTCAAGAATTGGATTGCCAGATTTGTTGATTACGTTATCAAATCAGAATATGACTTTTTATTAGATAGAAAAATAAAAACAATCTTACCAAATCAAAACGGTGAGTTTAGAGCAAAAGAAGAGCTGTTTCTAGACAGTGGGGATATGGATGAAATATTAAAAGATATTTCAGAGGCTGCTGGGTATGATGTGAGGAGTGAAATTTTATTAGCAGATGTGCTCTTGACCTTGCCAGATAATCGCACTAAAGGCATTGGAGATATTGCGCCATATATTGTTTCGTACATAAAAAATAATCAGGGAATAGCAAAAACTCAAGATAATAAAGTAATTGATACATTTAAACAATTTTATCATTGGGTAAAGGACAATTCAGAAAGTGCAAGAAAACATTTTAAGGAAATCTGTGAAAACATACATTGGCTTTACAATGATGAGGAAATAGCGGAGAATATGAAAAAGGCTGAGCAGATTAATGCAGTATTGGAACGATGCCATATTAGTGATATAAGTGTCTTGGAAAATGCTTATCTGAAAATGACTAACAGTGTGGGAAATGTGGGTAGTATGTGTGATTATTCTGAGGAAAAAGATGAGGATTTATTGATCCAATATGGTATTGCCACACAAGAGCAATATGAGAAAGCTGTGGATATGAATGTCTTCAAAAATGATTTTTTATATACATCAAGCCATGACATCGAAAAATTTAATTTTGCAAACCGTATTTTAGAACGAGCTAAAAATCGCATTATAGACTTTTTGGGAAAGAAACCAGAATATGATGTATCTAACTTGATTGAAGTTGATAAAACGGTATTTATCATTGAAAAGAATAAAGAACAAATTTACTTGATAGCACGTCCTTCGGATTACAATTATGTAGCCATATATTATGATACAGAGAGAAACGTGCTTGATTATAACAAGGATTGGGAACTATGGGTCGAAGATGGAGTGAAAGCACCAGAGAAAATAACTTTTGGCAAAATGTTGAAACTTACGGGTATTAATAAGATACCTTTAAAGCAGGTGTAAAGATGGTCAATGTAAATGAGGCATTTGAAAAATTATCTAATGGTGATGATGATGTAATTTGCCGGGAATATGAACTACGTCCCCAAGCGATTGCGAGTTTGATTGAAGAAGTAGCTAAAAAAACAAAACATCATGGTTATATTATTATTGGTGTAAGCAAAACGGATGAGGGCTATAACATTAATGGAATTAGTGTGAGGATAGATGTAGAGAACCTTGTAAATATGGCAATGCAGCAAATTATTCCTCAAATTAAAGCTGAATATTTGGTTCAAATTTCTTCAAATAAAAAGATTTGCGTTATATGTGTTGAAAAGTTTATGGGTATTCAAAAGATGTGCATTGATTCTTTATGGGATGTAGATAAAGAAACAGTGTTTAGAGATGTGTTTAATGCTTGTATTAAATTGCAGAAAAATATTACTTTTAGCAATGTATCTGAAGATCAGAGGAACGATTTTATTAGAGATATTTTAGAAACAGCAGGGTATCAGGTGAAAGATCAGACACGGCAAGGAAAGTCGGCATCAGGAAAGGCCTCTGGTGAAATAGATATTTTACTTCATGATAAGGGAAAACCTATATCAGTTGTTGAGGCATTGAATTTAAATGGATTGGAAACAGCATATTTGGATGAACATATTGACAAAGTGTATAAATATGATACATCCGGAAACGCATTTAACTTTTTGGTTTCATATGTTAAAGTAAAAAATTTTGGAGAATTTTGGGAGAAGTATGTAGAACATATAAAAAAGTATAAATATCCTTATGAAATTATAGAAACAAGAGAAAATGATTCAAAAGAATATCAATACACAGACATTAGGCATATTAACACAATACATAATAGAAATGGGAGGGAAACAACCCTGTGTCATATTTGCGTTAAAATTGTAGAATAATATATGTACATTAAAAATATATAGAGTAAGAAGATAAACAAATATCCGTTTGTCAACCCCAAAATCAAAAAAAGTTAAAAAACTTTTGGTCCTTACTTGACATCAGCAGACGACGGTCCCCATCCCTCCTATACGGAGCAGCTTTTGGACGGCCTGAAGGAGCGGGGAATACATGCCACGTTTTTTGTTACCGGGGAGCACGCGGCGCTGCATCCTGATATTATTCTCCGAATGCGGGACGAGGGACATTTAATTGGCAACCACACTTACAGTCACATTCAGTATACAAAGGGCAACCGGGAGAAGTTTAAGGAGGAGCTGATTGCTACCAATGAAGTGCTGAAGGAGATCACGGGGGAAGAGACAGAATTTGTGCGTCCGCCCTACGGAAGCTGGGACAAGAGCTTTGAGAAGGAGCTGAACATGTTTCCCGTGCTCTGGAATGTGGATCCGCTGGACTGGTGCTCCGGCAATGTGTCCCGTATCGTGGAAAGGATCGTCAGCAAGGCAGGGGAGAATGATATTATTTTAATGCACGATTATTATGATACCAGCGTAACTGCGGCGTTAAAGGCCATTGATGAGTTGGTGGAGGAAGGGTATACCTTTGTGACGGTGGAGGAGATATTGTTTGACTGAATGCCGGGGATGGAAGTGTGAAAGGAATGAAGATAGTCTGTCGGAGAGGGAATGCCGGATGCAGAAATGTGTCCGGTGTTTTTGTTTGCGCTCCATGGGCGCGCTCTGCCAGGTGAAAATTTGTCCTGAATCTACACAGTGGCTTGACGGTGAAATTCCTCAAAATTGTTGCGCGGCAATTTCGGGATTATGTTATACTTTAATCTGCATCGATGCGATACGAACAGCAGGAGGTGAGGGGGAAATCTATGAACCACTATATTCTGATCTGGTCTGTGTGTACCTTTGTGGAAAGCCATGTGCAGGAGGAAATTTCGGTGGAAGAGCTTGTGCGTCAGACCGGATTTTCCCTGGCACATATCCGGGATGTGTTTCGAAAGAGCACCGGAAAGCCGCTGTCCCGATATATGCAGGAGCGCAGGATTGCCAATGCCGCCCGGGAGCTTCTGGACACGGACAGGACAATCCTTGACATTGCCGTACATTACGGATTTTCCGGGAGAACCGTATTTTCCCGGGCTTTCCGGCGGTATACCGGCTATACCCCTTCTCAGTTTCGTACCGAGGCCCCTGTGCTTCCCCGGGTGCGGCTCTGCGCAGGGGTATACGGCACAGCACTTCCGAAGAGACGGGAGGATGGCAGCGACGGCGGCACGGCAGAGACGGACGAATTGAAGAATGAATGAAGAAAGCTGAGGAATTAGAATGGAAAAACAAGACAATGCAATTTTATACGGTGTCCCCAAAGTAGCTTATGGACAGGACGGATGTACCCCTTTTCCCATGTGTATCCAATCCTGCGCAAAGTATCTGGGGCTGCGCATTGATTACACCCGGGCCATGGCCGAGAGCGGAGCAGCTTTCCGTCTTGCCTGGAATACTGCCTGCTGGGATGGCGGCAATGTGGACGCAGTCCTTACTTTTGACGATCCGGACAAGGTGTTCC
This sequence comes from uncultured Acetatifactor sp., assembly GCA_910577035.1. Taxonomy (GTDB): domain Bacteria; phylum Bacillota; class Clostridia; order Lachnospirales; family Lachnospiraceae; genus Acetatifactor. The sequence continues at coordinate 41,752 of CAJTKW010000025.1, read as the reverse complement.
GCTGCGGCATGCGGGCCATGGAGCGGGAATTTAAGATCCTGAATCGCACACCGGAGACGAAAAAGGAGGATTTCATGGACTTCATCTGCAGGGAGATCGATGTAGGAAATCCGGTGATCGCCCTGGGTATCATAGGCCCGCCGGAGGCCTGCGTGATCACCGGCTACCGGGACGGCGGCAAAGTGTTGATGGGCTGGAATGTGTTTCAGGAATATCCGGAATACCAGGGAAGCATCCGGTTCGAGAAAAACGGTTATTTCATCACCGGGGACTGGTGGGAGAATCCTGACACAACCGCCCTGATTGCCACCGGCACGGAAAGCCTTCCTCCTCTCACTCCCGGGGAAGCGCTGGGGAACGCGGCTGAGGCCCTGGAGGGGCGTATGTGCGGAACCTATGCCAAGGGAATCCTGGCTTATGATGCCTGGAGGGACGCTCTGCTGTGCGACCGGGACTTTCCGGAGGACGGCGTCCTTCCCCTGCTGGTGGAGCGCATGATGTGTCACGGCGACGCCATGGACTGCCTTTCCGACGGGCGCTGTCACGGGGCAAAATATCTGCGCAGACTGGCGGAGCAGTATCCTGCTATGGCCTGGGAGCTGAATGCCGCGGCAGGAGAGCTGGAGGGGATAACGGAAATCATTTGGAAAGAAATGATTCCCCTCCTGGGCGGCTGGGAGCGGGGGGAGGCCCAGATGCGCCGGCTGGCCAGGGCAGAGAACCGCCGCCTGTTTGCCGGGCAGATTGAACGGATGAAAGCTCATGATGAACGGGCGTATAATTATATCTGTAAATTTTCGGAGGGTAATAGCTGAAGCAGACTGTTTATTATAATGTTTGTCAATTTGATACAGGATGTACTATGGAGGAATTCTTCCATTCATCTATATCGAAATGATTACACGGAAGCCCCCTTTTTTCTATGGCAGGTACCAACGCAGCTGTATACGATGTGCGGTGAGTTTGTGATAAAGCAGTCAAGTTTGTCTTTTGTGACATCAATTCCAATGTAAATCATAGCCATACCTGCCGAAAAGGTAAAGAGAGGCCACGCTAGAAATAAATAGTATTTAGACCTTGGAGAGGGTCTATAAACACTACTGCTATATAATACGAGCGAAGTAAAAATTGTTTGTCCTGTGCTATACTTCTGAGTTTGAAAATAAAAACGGTAAAAAGTCCCAGAGACCATGAATAAGCTGGTCCCTGGGACTTTTTCCAGAGCTTAATAGAGTGCTTTTGTCAATTCCGTGCGAGCATATGCCGGCTGCAGAATAAGTTTTTTTGCCTGATGTAGTTATTGGTTTTGGTATAATATCCAAAATGTATCAGGAAGATGGTTAATTATTTTTTTGTATGTTGTAAAATTTATGGGGACATGGATGAAATCAGGCTATTGCGAATAAAATTACGGAAACTATAGAAACGTTCAGTTATATTTACAATAGCCTGTTTATGTGATATAATATTATAAGAGTGCAGTGTGGTAAATGTGCATAATTGAGGAATTGGACTTATTTGAAAAAGGAGGAAAAAGTATGGAAGAAAAAAATAAAGATATAAATGGTAAGATTGATGAGCTTATTGAGGAATTTAAGAATGTGGAGAATTGGAATCAGTATATTCCAGAATTTGATGATGAAGCATTAATGGTTCACTGGACTAATTGTAGTGGTCCAGTAACCTCCGTATTAAGCTAAGATGGTGCCAACAAGGTCCGATTGCTAAAATGGAATAATGCAGTTACCAGCACTGCACCAATTGATATGTGTACGTTTAAAGCTATTGTAGTCTGGAAGGAAGTACAATGGACATGGATTGCTTACATTGCGGGGGAAAATCTATACAAGACTGCTTTATGTGTAACTTCCTAAGTTGTTTTGTGGATAAAAATAAAAAATGTATTGACTTTTGGGAGCCAAATACAAGAGGAATCTTCAGCAAAGGAATTGAAAAAAGTAGTAAAATTCAATATGTGGATTGGAAAATAAAACGGACAAATACTATTAATGATATTTATTTCTATTTTGTAGACTTATATAATAGGGATGGATTGTGTGAAAAAAAAGTATTTTGTTTGATGGCTAAATCAGGAGAACAATATATTGGATATCCAGTTAATTTTATACATAAATTTGTAGACTACACAAAAATTAAGTTATTATGCTACGAGCAGTTTAACCTATACATAGACATTCAAATTTTTAATATGTATGGCGAAAAAGAGATAAAGAGAAAGTTACAAGTCCAAAAAGAGTTTGTTAATAATAGCGGCATCCAGGTCAATGGATATGGAATAAATATTTATTGGATTACGAGCCTTGATATCTTATTGCGATTGGCAAAAAGGTCAATGTTTGTTGAACCATCTTCTGGGGATATTTTTTTGTTGTGTGAGTATGTAAGTGACTATTATCTATCTCATGAGATTGTTCATTGTGTATTGTGGAATAGATTTCACACTTGGCCATCACTGGTATTTCGCGAAGGAGCAGCAGAAGCCTTTTTTCCAATGACTTACTACCGACCGGTTTTTTTTGAATGTTATTTTGACCCTAAAATGATAGAAAAGGATAGGCTGGAAAGGAATGTAGATGAAAATAGTGCTATTTTTCTTGGATTGTTCTGTAAATTTTTGATCGTAGAATATGGGATTAATACTTTTTATACTGCTTATTGCCATGACGAATTAGATTGTAAAGGTGTGCTAAAAAAAGTATATGGAATAGAAATGGATACAATTTTGAATAGGTTTATGTTATGGAAAGAAAAGGTTAAAGAAAATGAAATCTATCGTGATAATGACGTGTAAGCATGACTGCAAATTGGAGTATTACGTTAAAGAAAATCATGATTGTAGAATGTTGATGGATTGCTTTTTGAAAAATAATATACCCTGCTTATTGATTGATCTTAATATTACAAAAGTAATTCCCAACGATATTGATGAATATTCTGATTTTATATTTTGGACAACCTGCAATAACATTAATGAGACATTGGAAATATTTGATGTATTTGAAAACAAAAAACACATTTGCATACTATGGTTTGAGACCAAAAATATGTACTTGAGGTTATATGATAAATATAAACTTGGAAATTACCAGGTGATTATTGGCCAACATTATTCAGCAATTGTTTCGTATGTTGCTAATAGCAAGATAGATAATGAAATGTATTTTGAAGAAAAAGCAGAAAATATTGTAAGATGCAAACAAACTGTTCTGAATACATATCTTCATGAAGTAATACTCAATGGAGGATTGTGCGAAATTATTGAAGGTGGTCAGTGTAATAAGTGTGAAGACTGTTTTCTACATTTATCTAACTCCAGAAACAGAATATCATATGCGGAATTACTTGGTGAGATAATTCTTTTAAAAGAATGCTTTCACATGAGAAAAATATCTATTATAAGTTCTAATTTTTTGGCATCAGATACAAATGTCAGGCATCTTTTTGAAAATGAATATGTGCAAGGGGTTCAATTTAGCATTTGCTGCTGTTATAAAGATATAGAACAATACTTCTGTTTTATTAAAGAAAATGAAAAATATCTATACAATATAGATCTATACATTGATTTATATGATAAGAGAAAAAAAGCGGTATTTGATTTGTTAGCATTATTAAATACTAGAGTAAAAATACATTTTGTAATGTTTAATAATAACTGCTCATTAAAGCAATTGAAAGAGAATTTAGATTTCCTTCAGAGTGGGAAAGTCAAATACGCGCCAGATTGTTTGTTTATGAAAGAGGGAAATTTAGAACCTTCATTACAAAAAGTATATGAAGTTTGGAATATAATCTATCGGCGCATATTTTTTTCGGAGTTTATTAAGTTAGTGTGTCTTGAAAATGAACTAAAACTTCCCTATCGAACAGGGCAAAATGTTAATTTTATTGAGTTAGATGAAATTAATAATCGTATTAGTCAATTAGCTGATAAACAAAATATATTGATGTTAGAAATATTGAGAACCGTTATTTGCAGGGAAAAAGATAGTGATACGATTGGAAGTTTATTAAATAATATTCTGCAAGAAGAGAGAGAGAATATTATTGCGTTTTTAAGCATTGTTTAAATAAATCAGTTGTTATTGGTCAACGATGCAACCATATTCGCCTTTCGTAAACGTACATCTTGCGGATCGAAATTAATAATACTTCATTTGGCTGAAAGTCAATGGGAAGGTATACGGAAGGTACTTTTTGGTTTAGGAGATATAAATATGAATTTGGAGATATTAGTCGATGAAATTATAAGTGAAGCTAAGTCATGCGCAAATAGAGTAGTGATTATTCATGGCAAATATAACTATGGCAAATCAACAATTATCAGGAGATTATTTGATGAATACCAGTATGTACCCAAAATTTTTCAATCAGGATGTAACCCTGTTTATAGAAATATTGCTACAGCAAATTTGGTCTCAAAAATAAAAATGATTAGTGAACTTTCCTCAAAGAAAATTATTTTGTTTTTGGATGAATTTGATGATGACATCTCACTTAGGACTATACTTTGTAATGATGATATAGTAGATAAGGCGTTTATTTGTACGAATTGCGATATAGTGGTACCTTATTTGGGGGATTATGCAATGATTGATTTGGTGGAAAGGTATTCAAAAGCGGACGATTATATGTTGACCCAAGGTATTTCGCCGGGAGAGTTTTTGTGCAAAGGGAAACAAAGCTTCGATAACGATGGTGTTGTAAAGAAAAAAGCATCAATTCACAGTATGACAATAGCATATGACGGGAAATATAGGGAAATATCAACGATTTTTTATCAGAAGGGGCAGTAGATTATGTATCAAGTAAATTACGGTGGCTTTACAATTTTTGTTGGGGAAACAACAGGAAAATGGCTTTGTTTTGAAAATCCTTTAATGGGTAATGAGGTAAGTAAAAAGATAGCGCTGGATACCAGCTGTTTTGATACTTATCCTGATAAGATAAGGGAGATTCTTTATACTAAATTGCGGGATATAGATATTAAAGGAAATAATAAGACAGTTCCATTTTCACTTTTAATAATTGTTACCTCTAATAATTGTAATTTGAAGTGTAAATATTGCTACATGTCAGCAAACCTAGAGAAAAGAGAGGAAATGATTTCAAGTAATAAAATAATTGAAATAATAGATGCCTTTTCAAATGAGTATAAAAGAGACTCTTTCGAAGTACTCTTTCAAGGCGGAGAACCTTTGTTATCATTTAATGAGATTAAAGAAGCTATAAAATATTTTGAACGAAACGGGAGAAAATATTCTTTTTGTATACAGACTAATGGGACATTACTTGATGCAGAGAAGCTTCGTTTTTTCAAAGAGCATGGAGTTCGCCTGGGTATCAGTAGAGATGGCTTTAAAGAGGGGAGTAATGATATAAGGAGCGGTGGTAGTGATATAAATATAGTTTTAGATGAAAAAGAGAAATTGCTGAAAGAAGAATATGGTAAATACGGAATAATATCTGTAGTTAGCAAAAAAAATATAAAGCAAATATATGAATATGCCATAAATTTGTTTGCCCGAGGTGTAAATGTTTTTTCATTTAACCCATTTTTCCCAATAGGTAGAGGGAGCGGCATGGAGGATGATTTACCAGAAATTCAACAGTATATCGAAGAGATGAAGAAACTCTTTATTTTAATATATAAAAAGAATGTAAGCGAGAATTATTTGGAATTGGAGAAGTATTCAGAGACAAATATTCGAATTCTGTGGGAAAAAATATTTAAGAGAAAGTATGAACAATCTTGTTGTAATAAGGCACCATGCGGTGCGGCACAGTCAACATTTACAGTAGATTGGACTGGAAATATTTATCCCTGTACTTATTTTTTACCAGTATTGGAGGAGGGTCACAAACTGGGAAGTATTGAAAATGTACATGAGGCCGTGGCTGTTGGCAGGAGTTGTTCTGTAAGATATAGAGATACAAGTAAAATACCCAAATGTAATGTATGTCCATATGCTAAAATATGTGGAGGTGGTGGATGTTCTGGATCAATATATTATTCAAAAGGTATCCATGGTGAAAGCTATTATTGTGAATATTATAAAGAGATGATTCCCTTTTTACTTACGAAGACAATGGAATTATTAAATAAAAAGATACTGACAAATTTTTAGCTGGCAAGCAGGAAAGGGGTTTGTGATGATACATATACCGAAATTAGTGGTGTTGAATTTAACATCTGACTGTAATATGAGATGTCAGTACTGTTATGCTGCGGCAGGGGAAAGGTATGAGTACATGTCTAAAATGACTGCATTGAGAGTTATTGATGAAATGATAAGAATAAATCAAGGATGTCAAATTAATGTACTGTTCCACGGCGGGGAGCCACTGATTTGTTACGATGTATTGAAATCTGTTATAAGTCATTGTGAAAAAAACTATCGAAATCGGATAAAGTTTTACATTCAAACCAATTGTCTTTTATTGGACGAAGAAAAAATTGCTTATTTTATTGAAAATAATGTGAAAATAAGTATAAGTGTTGATGGGGACAATAACTTGTCAAATATTTGCAGAGTTCTTCCAGATGGGGAAAATTCAATTGAATATATTAAAAGATCAATACAATTACTAAATAGATATAATGTCAACGTTAATGCTTTAGCTGTACTAAATAAGTACAACTATAAAGAAGTGAATAAAATCATAAAGTTTTTTGTTGAAAATAATATTTATTTGTTCTCTTTCAATTATTTTATCAAAGGGGGGAGAGGAAATAATTCAGATTTAGCATTAAATAGTAATGAACTATTTGAAACAACTGTAAAAATATTATCAACAATAGAAAAGTACCATAATAAGGGGATATATGTAATAGAACGCAATACTTATTATTTGGTAAAAATGCTTGTAACGGGAATTAAAACTTTCATGTGTAGCAGCAGTCCGTGTGGTGCAGGTATTTCTATTATTGGAATAGCGCCTAATGGCGATGTTTTTCCGTGTGACGATTTAAGTGGTCAAGAACAATTTAAGCTTGGAAATATTAATACAACAGATTTAGATGTTATTTTGGATAATAAGATTATTAAGTATTTCACTCTGTGCAATTTGAATAATATAAAAAAGTGTTGCGAATGTGAGATAAAAAATAAATGTGGTGCAGGCTGTTGCTCTCGGAAATACTACGAAAATGATGACATATATTGTGTAGATCCCCTATGTGAATTTTATAAAAAAATAATACCATATGTAGAAAAGCAGTTGCAATCAAAGAAAATTGATTATAGCTTCTATAAAATATGAGACGCTCAAGTGCGTAACAGGGAGGATGAAAAATGAATCTGTTTTTGGAAGTAAATAACTACTGTGAGCTTAGGTGTAGATTTTGTGTTGCTGATAATGCTCATGCATATGCGGCGACAAACATGCCCACGTCTTTGGTAAAAGAGTTGATTGAGCGTAATAAACAGGAAAAATTAAAGTGTGCATTTATTACTGGTGGAGAGCCATTGCTTCATCCAGACATTTTCGAGATTTTGTCTTTATTACGGTTAGATAACTACTATATATACATAACAACAAATGGCTTGCATCTGAAAGAACCAGAGTTTCTTGTGAAATTATTAAGTATTGGTATAAATAGACTAGCTATCCCTATATATGGCAGTACTGCATCAATTCATGACGCAATGACGGGAGTTGAAGGCAGTTATGAAAGTCTCATAACTGCTCTTGACAATTTGTTCTATGTTAAGGATAAGTATAACTTACAGACAAAAGTTGAATTAAGGCTATTAATGTCAAAATTCACTATTAAAGAGAACATAAGAATTGTTGACTTTATTGCAGAACGATATAGCAGCGTAGATTATATAAATTTAAATGGACTTCAACTCTCCAGCAGGACCACAAATTATGAGAATATGATAGAAACTAGTTTAACTGAATCCCGAGAGTACCTGCAAGAAACAGTAAAGCGTATCAGCTCTTATGGAATAAAAGGTACTGTGACTGGTATTCCAATATGCATTTTAGGCGAGGAGTTTAGTCAGTTCTATCATCAAAGAAGAAACTCTTTACAACTGTTTCCGCATTTTAGTGTGGGTCCCTACATGGTCTCTACTGAAGAAATAAATTATAGGACAAAAACATCAAAAGAAAAAGGGGATGTATGTAAACGATGCAAGTATTATCATGAGTGTGAAGGCCTTCAGAAGAGGTATGTTGATAGATATGGATTTAGCGATTTAGTTCCTATCGAATAAGCGGAGGATACAGCCTTGATACGTAAGAATTTAAAAATGCTTAATATGGCATTTGACTTTGCGCCAAAGTGGGTGATATTAACATTTATACAAAATTTATGCACTGCAATAGGTACAGTGTTGACTTCAGTAATGGTGGTGGAAATTGTATATAGTGGAATTATAGGAGATTTGTCATATAATAAAGTTCATATTTATGTTATTACAATCAGTATTTTTATCTTTGGCAGCTGTGTGGTTAATTCTGTTTATTATGGAAAATATTATGAAATAGGAATGCAGACGATTAAGGATAGAATATCGTTGTTAATAAATAATAAAGCATCCAGTGTGGATATTGCTTTATTTCAAAACATTGATTTCTTAAATCTGCATAGTTTAATGCAAAATGCTTTTTCCCAAAAAGTAATAGAAGTTGTCTCATATTTGGCTTTCTATTTATCTAACATTTTGGCCATTATTTTATGTTTAGTTATTTCAGCAACAATCAGCCTTCATACGGTAATTATGGGATGTTTATTTATTCCGTTACTTATTGCTGTCAGTAATCGAAAAAAGAGCAATATGAGAGTAATAGAGAAAAACAGGTCTGAATATAAAAAGAGAAAAGAATATTATACTAGTATTTTTTCAAATAAGGAATATGCTGAGGAGGTAAGGCTGTACCCTTTTATTAATATTTTTAAAGAAGAAATACATTCTGTCTCTGAATCGTTGGTAGAAAAATTAAAAAAGGTCAATAAGAAAATATTTTTTCTTGATTTGGTAAATCAAGGGATTTTAGAAATTGTTGTTTATTGGGGGATAATTCTCTATTTGTCATTTAAAATTGTTGAGAAGACGTATCCGGTCAGCTATCTTTTGCCAACTGCTGCAGTGGTTTTTCAGTTAGTTAAAAGAACTAATGCTTTCGTTGGGATTGGCCCGAACCTGAAAAATTTTGCTGAATATCAAGATTATTATGATAATTTTATGAGTGCGAGTACAGAGGTAGATAATCAGCAAGAAAAAGTGTTGACTCAAGATATAGAACAAATTAAAATAGTCAATCTGTCGTTTAGGTATAAAGAGGGTGATGCACTAATATTGAATAATATTAACATGCAAATATCCAAGGGACAGAAAATAGCACTTGTTGGAGAGAACGGTGCTGGAAAGACGACCTTGATACGTTTATTACTGGGTTTATATGATAACTATTCAGGAAATATATTTGTCGATGGAATAGAGTTACGCCAGATTGATAAGAAGAAATATCGTCTGAAAATATCGTATATACTGCAAACTTTTAATATATATGCTTGTTCATTAGCCGACAATGTTACGTTAGGAAATGAAATGGGCGATAAGGTTAAAGTAGAAAGAGCTTTAATTGATGCTGATCTGTATGCCGATATAGTTGAGCATTATGAGAACTCAAATCCATTCTTGACTAAAGAATTTGCAGAAGATGGTATTGAACTATCCGGAGGACAAAAGCAAAAGTTGGCTATTGCCAGGGCGCATTATAGGAATTCCAGTATTATCTTTATGGATGAACCATCCAGTGCATTGGATCCTCTATCAGAAGCTAGAATATTTAATAAAATGAATGCTCTGACAGAAAGCAAGTCATTATTGGTGGTTACACATAGACTTCATATGATAAGAAATGTTGATTGGATATATTATTTAGAAAATGGGAGAATTGCTGAACAAGGAACACATAAAACATTGATGACGTTAAAGGGCAGATATGAAAGAATGTATACCAAACAAAGAGAGAGGTTCGGTGAAAAGTCAGGTGCATAACATGAAGGAGAAAATTAATGCCATAAGGTATTTATCTAAGCAGCTGCGGTATGCAAGCATAAAGTTTTGGGTTACTACATTAATAAAGGATTTATTAAAAAACATTGAGTATTTTTTTGTTGATGTGCTTTTAATCAAGGTAATTGTGGATGCCTTGATTGTAGGGACAAATATGCAGGAAATAGTCCAATGGGTTATATTAGCCGTATGTATCAGATTAATTCGAATTATAGTTGATTCATATTATAATAATATTATTAATACGCTAGAGCCTATCAAGATAGAAGAATATTTTATCGGCATTGTAATGGATAAGTCTAATAGTGTCGATATGAAGTGTTATGATGAAATGGAGTATTATAATAATTATGTAATGGCCGTTCAAGATATTGACAAGAAAGCCATGAAGATGGTGAATGATATGGGAACACTATTAGGTACAATGGTACTAATTGCATTAACAGGTACATTTGTACTGGTAAAGGATCCTATATTGCTGTTTTTTGTAATCGCGCCGGTTATAGGTGATGCAGTTTTACGAGTAAAGATTTCAAATAAGGAATACGCAAAAGAAGAAAAAATAAGCAAAATACGTCGCAAACAGGATTATATTAATAAAGTAAATAACGAAAGCAGATATGCAGAAGAAGTGCGATTATCTTCAATCGCAAGGTTTTTTGATAAGCTTTTTTCAGAAAATATTGAAGAAGCAAAAAAAGTCACGAATTTCTTTTTTGGAGGGTTGTTGCGTTTATATTTATTCAGTGATTCTCTTTATGAGCCCAAAAACCTTCTGATCATATTATATTTAGCATATAAAGCTATCATAGTAAGAGATATATCTGCCGGGGATTTTATAGCAATTCAAACAGCATTGGCTGGATTCAGTTCAAACTTGGGAAAAATTACGCAAAGAACTACAGTTTTTAATGAACACATATTATATTCAGTAAGATTCAAATCATTCATGGAGTATAAAAACTCTGTTGTTGATGGTACACAGTCACTTGGTGCAATTTACCGCATTGAGTTCAAAAATGTTTCGTTTAGATATGGGGAAAATTTGCCATATATTTTGGACGGAATTAATTTGGAAATTAAGGCTGGGGAGCAGTTGGCATTAATAGGACAGAATGGACAAGGTAAATCTACACTGATTAAATTGTTAATGAGGTTCTATGATGTTTCAGAAGGAGAGATATTAGTAAACGGTAATCCAATTAAGCAGTACAAAATTGATGATTTGAGACATGAAGTGTTATTTTTATCACAACAATTTCACTGCTTTAAAATTTCTATTATTTCTAATATTTTATTGCGCAAAAGATGGGACGGCGATAAAAAAATACGTGACTACTTATATTTGTTTCATTTAGATGAGATTTTAGAGAAATTCCCAAATAGGGAATACTCGGTATTCGGAAAGGACTTATATGAAGATGCAATAGAGCTATCCAGAGGGCAGCAGCAAAAGGTAGCAATATGCAGGGCTCTGAATAAAGAAGGTAGCTTTTTGATTATGGATGAGCCATCCGCAGCGCTTGATCCCAATGCTGAAACAGAGTTGCTTAATGCAATGAAAGGCTATGTAGGAAAAAATATTTCGATTATAATATCACATAATCTGTCTTTAACAAAACACGCTACCAAAATTGCTGTATTAGATAAGGGGAAAATAGAAGAGATTGGTTCTCATAATGAGCTGCTTCAAAAGGATGGTATATATAAGTGCATGTATCTGTCGCAGATGAAAACGGCATTAGGGAAGGCAGAACAGGTATTTTAACAAATGAATTTCAGGGCAAACAGTACTGCCAATAACAGAAAAGCATGATTGGAGAATGCCCCTTGACATTGGAGAAGAATATGGGAAGAGAAAAGAGATGGAAACAAGGAGCAGGCTTGGCGGCGGTGCTTCTGACTCTGCTTCTTACAGGAACGGGCTGCGGGGACGGGAGGCAGGCGGATCCGGTGCATACCTCACAGTCGGAAGGAACGGCGCATGCACCGCAGGCCGAGGGGACGGATACGGCAGTAAAAACGGGAGTGCTGGACAGCGGATACTTTTTTGAGGAGGATGGGATCCTTTTGAGGAAGGAAGAGTACTTCCTGTACTCTGACTGGGAGCCGGTGGAATTTGATTACATCTGTATGGATCCCACTTGCAGCCATGGGAACGAAAGCTGTAGTGCGGGAGTAGTTCAAGATGAAGAAAGTGCATTGATGGACTTCAGCCTGTTATATCAGGACCGGCTGATCATTCTGCACGCCTGCTATCAATATGTGGACAATGATACTTCTAAAGAGGTCTGGGATTACAGCAATGTGTATCAAACGGAAGTTTATGAGGCGGATCCGGACGGCAGCAATCGGCGGAAGATGGCGACTTTCCCGGGTTCGATTGGTTCGAATACAGTTTCGCATGTTGCCGTCTTAATGGGAGGAAAGCTCTATTTTGGCGGCCCGACGGAAGTACGGGATATAGTCGATCAGGACATTCAGGGAGAGCAGGCAATTAAGATATTGACCAACTACGCAGTCTATTGTCTTGATCTTAATGATTATACTGTTGAAACTTTCGCAGTCGAGGAGAATAAGGAAGGGGGGTATCAGTATCAGATTTATGAGTATGACGGTATGATCTATGCCATCATAAGTAATTGCGAGAACAGCGCAGTATGGTATCGGTTGAACCCCGGAACAGGCGTGTGTGAAGAAATTTTGCGCTTTGATACCGATGTCCCCATGTTTGAGGGGGCAATTGGGGATACGGTGTATTACTGGTATCTGGGATCCGAGAAGACATTCTATGCAAGGGATATAGCAGCGGGAGCGGAGGAGCGTGAGATTATGGAAGTAACCGGGGGTACTATGATGGTGATCCCCCTTATTGTGGATGGACAGGTTCTGTGCATGGCGGACAGTCGTTTTGGGGGCGAGGATTCCATGGCAGAGTATACGGTGTTCGACCCGGATGGAAATGTCCTGGATACAATCCGTTACGATGATTATATCACCTTTCTGGATGTAGTCGGCGACAAGATCCTTTATTACAAACTGAACTCCGATTTCGTATGGGAGATATGGTGGGCGGATAAGAAAGACCTTACAGACTTGACGGAAAAAGGGGTAAGGATAGGATCCTTTTTTAAGGTCGACACACCGGGAGATCAGGATAATATAGATTGACGTTCGTATCCGTGAGAAGTAAAATAGTAACAGTTCAGAACAAAGGAAATGTTGCCGCCTGGTATGGGAGGAAATATGGGAAACAGAAAAACAAGGAAACATGGAGTATCCTTTGCGGCATTGCTTCTGACTCTGCTTCTTACAGGAACGGGCTGCGGAGACGGGAGGCAGGCGGATCCGGTGCATACCTCACAGTCGGAAGACCCGGCGCATGCACCGCAGGCGGGGGAAACGGGTACGGCAGCGAAGACAGGAGATCTGAGCAGCTGGTACTTTTTTGAGGAGGATGGGATTGTCGCAAACGGGGAGGAACGCTTCCTGTATTCCGACTGGGAGCCGGTGGAATTTGACTATATCTGTATGGATCCCACCTGCAGCCACCTGGACGAAGGCTGCAGCGCCCGCATGGTTGAGGATGAAAAGAGTATGCGGAAGGATTTCGGTCTGATATATCAGGATCGGCTGATCCTGTTGCACGCGTACGCTGAATTAACGACGAATGATCTTTCGGAAACGGTTGAGGAATGGAGCAGTGTATATCAGACGGATGTGTATGAGGCGGATCCGGACGGGAGCAACCGGCGGAAGGTGGCAACTTTCCCGGGTTCAATTGACAGTTCGTTTATGACATATGCTGCAGTTTTGGCAGACGGAAAGCTTTGGTTTGGCGGACCGTCCAAAGAATTGAAGAGAATAGAATGTGATGCCCAGGGCATGTGGCAGACGTTTGAGCTGTGGATTAACGATGCCATTTATTGTCTTGACCTCAATGATTACACGGTGGAAACCTTCGCAGCCACCGAGGATAAGGAGGTTAAGGAGGAAGAGGGATACCAGTACCAGCTTTATGAGTTTGACGGCATGATCTATGGAATCATAAGTAATTTTCAGGGGGACAGCGCCATATGGTATCGGATTGATCCCGGGACGGGTGTATGTGAGGAAATCCTGCGTTTTGATTCCAATGTGGCACGGTTTGGAGGGGCAATCGGCGACAAGGTGTATTACTTTTATGAGGATGCCCAGGAAACGCTCTATGTCAGAGATCTGGCAGAGGGAGCGGAGGAACGGGAGATCCTGACGATAACCGCGGAGGGGATGCTTGCCATGCCTTTTGTTTTAGACGGGCGGCTCCTGCTCATAACGGACTATTGTGTGGAGGAAGGGAACCACATGGCGGAGTACACGGTGTTTGATCCGGAGGGAAAGGTACTTGATACGATCCGTTATGATGATTACATCAACTTTCTGGATGTGGTGGGAGATAAGATCATATTTTATAAGCTGGAATCCGATTTCGAATATGATACATGGTGGGTGAAGAAAGAGGATTTGAAAGACCTGTCTCAAAAAGGCGTGCGGATCGGCCCCATCAATGGAGTGACGCTGGATACGCTGGAGGATTGAAAATGCAATGCCGACTGGAGCTGATTGATATTACGAAGTCTTATAAGGGGAAGCTGGCGCTGGATCATTTTTCCTACCGGTTTGAACCGGGGATCTACGGGCTCCTGGGGCCCAACGGGGCGGGTAAATCCACGCTGATGAACATTATTACCCAGAACCTGAAAAGTGATGAGGGGACGATCCTGTTAAACGGTGTGGAGGCGCGGAAGCTGAAGCAGGGCTATATTGCCCATATCGGATATATGCCCCAGCAGCAGTCCTTATATGAGAACCTGACGCTGCTGCGTTTTATGTATTATATTGCGGCTCTCAAGGGAATGAAGAAAAAGGAAGCAGGGGAGCAGATCGAGAGTCTGTTAAAGGACGTAGGGCTGTGGGAGGAACGCAGCCGGTATATGGGCGGCTTTTCAGGCGGGATGAAGCAGCGGGCGCTGGTGGCACAGGCGCTTTTGGGCGATCCGGACATTATCATTTTAGACGAGCCCACAGCGGGCCTGGATCCTATTCAGAGACGGGGAATCCGGGGGATGATCGGGGAGCTTGCCCGGGACAGGATCGTGATTATTTCCACCCATGTGATGGCGGACATTGAGGCCATTGCGAAGGAGATCCTGATGCTGAGGAAGGGTAAGCTTTTAAATAAGCTGTCGCCGGAAGCGGACAGGCTTGAGGGGGAGAGCCTGGAGGATATGTATATCAGGCTGTTTGGATAAGCGTGGGGGGCAGAATGTTTAGGAACGAATGGATCAAATTATTCCGGAACCGGGTGTTTTTGATCTTCTTTGCGGCAATGCTTGTGTTCTATGGCTTTTATCTTTATTGGTCTCTGGTGCTTTATGAAAAGTCAGGCGTTGTGGAAAAGGCGTCCGTGCTTTATTACCAGGAGCTCACAGAGGAGCTGGACGGGCTTTCCCTTACGGATGCGGAAAAGCTGGAGCTTCTCGGGGAACGCCGAAGGCAGCTGGAGGAGCTGGCGGATACGATTCCTTCCGCCTGGCCCGGGCAGACGCAGGCGGAAGGAGCGGCGGGGGAGTCTGATTCCGCACGATCCGGGCAGACGCAGCTGGAAGGAGCGGCAGGGGAGTCTGATTCCGCACGATCCGGGCAGACGCAGCTGGAAGGAGCGGCAGGGGAGTCTGATTCCGCACGATCCGGACAGACGCTGATGGAGGAGCTGGCAGGGGTGCTTGATTCTGCACAGCTTGAGCAGAGGGAGCTGGCGTACGGGGAAGTGTGGAATGAGGTAAACCGTGCAGTGCATTACCGGGAGATCCGGGAAAGCATCATCGCCAATGCGGAGAAGCAGCTTGGGCGTCTGGACCGGGGAAACTACGGCAGGCTGGAGAGGCGGTATCTGGAGAGCAGCCTGGAAAAGACGAAGGAAGTATACGGACGGCTTTCGGAGGTGGTGCCGGTATCCGGTCATGCCCGGGGCCTGGAAGCGCTGGCGGACAATCCGGTGGCGGATTTCTGCTGTCTGTTTCTTATTTTGCTGGCGGTAGTCGAGCTTGTGACGGTGGAGCGGCAGAAGGAGCAGATCATTTTATCCAAGAGTACGGTACGGGGAAGGCAGGTCCACGGCCTGGTGAAGGCTGCGGTTCTGGGGGGACTGAGCCTGCTTATGACGGTGCTTTTGCTGTTGGAGGGGCTCCTGGTCATCGGGCGGATTTATCCCATTCCGCCTTTTGGAATCCCGGTTCAGGCAGTGTATCCCTATTGTGCCCTGAAGATCAGCATCGGCGGTTTTTTATGCCTGTATGCGCTGTTAAAGCTTCTGTTTTACTGTTTCTGCGGGGCCTGCTTTTACCTTGTCTGCTGTCTTCTGCGCAGGGTCATTTCCATCTTTCTGGTGATCCTGGCAGGGGGCGGGGCGCTGCTTTCCGTATATTTGTGGATCCCGGAAACCTCGTATCTCTCGCCGTTGAGGAATGTCAATCCCGTGGTACTGGGGCAGGCGGGGGAGCTGCTGGAGCGTTACCGGTGTGTGAATGTGTTCGGAATTGCCGTGAGCCGGCTGGTGTTCGCCGGAGTCCTGCTCTTTGCAGGGACGGCCGCATTGCTGGCGGTGGCGGTGCAGGTGTATGCGGAAGCGGAGGAAAGGAGTATTCTGGCGGACCGGCATTCGGCGTATGACAGGAAGAAAAGGTGGGGTGTGAGCCTTTTGGGCCATGAGTGTTATAAGGCGTTCCTGTCTCAGAGGCTGCTCTTTGTGCTGGCGGTGGCAGCGGCGGTTTCCGTTCCTTATTTGAAGACAACGACCGGGGGAAACGGAGATTCGCTGGAGGATCATTTTTACCGTATGTATTCCGAACCTGTTGAGGGGGCCTGTACAGAGGAAATCCCGGAGTATATCCGCCAGAAGCGGGAGGAGGTCTCCGGGGCCATGTCGCGTCCGGAGGTGCAGGAGAGAGCCAGGTCGATCTATGAGACAATGCTGTCGGCGCTTTCCCGAATGTCTGCGTATGGGGAGTATCTTTCGGCCCATGAAGGCAGTTATTATCTCAACAGGCCTGCCTATATCACGCTGACGGGGGGAAACGGGGCCGCAAACCGCAGGAATATCGTAACCAATATGCTGATGTACGCCTTTGCAATCGTCTGCTTCGTGCTGACCATGTCGGTGGATTACCAGAGGGGTGAAAACCGGCTTGTCCACTCTACCCGGAAGGGGAGAGGGCATTATGTCATTGCGAAGGTGTTGGTCGGGACGCTGGTCTCGCTAATTCTTCTGGCTTTGTTCCAGGTGCCCACGCTTTATCGTCTGCTGGTCTCGGACGGGACGGAGTATATGTCTGCGCCTGCATACAGCCTCCGGCATCTTTCCTGGGTGTGGGGAGGAATTTCCATAGGCGGGTATCTGTGCCTGCTGTATGCGGGAAGGTTTGCGGCGCTGCTATTGGTGATGGCGTTTTCGTATCTGACAGTGCGGAGGGTAAGGAGCAGTATTGTTGCAATCGTCTGTGTCTGTGCCGTAGTGGAGATTCCGCTGGCAGTGATGCTGCTGGTGTGAGAAAAAGGAGTTTATCCTGTCACAGGGATAAAGGGCATTGTCTGATTAAGCAGGAGGTAACTATATATGAACCAGAGGAATGAAGAATTACAGGCGCTCGTTGATAAAGCCGCCGCAGGAGATAAAAAGGCCCTGGAGACACTGGCTGCCGGGGTGCAGGACATGGTATTTAATTTATCCCTGCGTATGCTGGGTACATTTGCGGATGCGGAGGATGCCGCCCAGGACATTCTGTTGAAAATGATTACGCATCTCTCGTCCTTCAGGGGGGACAGCTCCTTTACCACATGGGTATTCCGCATTGCAGTGAACCATCTGAAAAATTACAGGAAGCATATGTTTGCCAGCCGCCCATTGAGCTTTGAATATTATGGAGATGATATAGAAAACGGGAAAATACAGGATGTGCCGGACCTGACACAGAATGTGGAAAAGGAGCTGCTGGCGGAGGAGCTGAAAATGTCCTGTACCAATGTGATGCTGCAATGTCTTGATGGGGAAAGCAGATGTATATTCATATTGGGTACCATGTTTCAGCTGGACAGCCGGATGGCAGGTGAGATTCTGGATATGACCCCGGAGGCGTATCGTCAGCGGCTTTCCCGGATCCGCAAAAGGATGGCTGATTTTCTCGGGCAGTATTGCGGGGAGTACGGGGACGGCAGATGCAAATGCAGGGACAGAGTGAATTATGCAATACAGAGCCATAGGATAAATCCTCTGAAGCTGGAATATATGGCAGCTAGGGAAATCACCTCCCAGACCATGTCGGATGTGGCAAATGCCATGGAAGAGATTGATGAATTATCACAGGATTTTTCTTTCTGCAAGCCCTATCAGTGTCCCCAGCGTACAAAGCATCTGATACAGGAATTCCTGGATTCCGCGCAGTTTTCCATTGTCCGGAATTCATAAGGAGGGACAGGCTGTGGAGATACGTTTTATCAGGGGCCGCTTACCTGCATTGGGCAGGAATATCCCCGGAGGGAATGGCGGTAAAAACCGAGTATTCGGAAATTGCCGCCATTCCGGGAACTGCTTTGGAGACGGGGATATGCTGTTATTTTTCCAGTATCATCAAAACGCCTTCCGGTCCCAGGGGATTTTCCGGAGCATTCAAAATGCCGCTGCGAATACATTCCTCTGCCACATTATGGAAGAAGCCGGAGGTAACGGCGGAATGATAGAAGCGATATTCTCCCATCAGGTGAGGCGGAATGTGCTTTTTCATAAATTCCGCCAGCTCTCCGGCCAGTGTATGTGCCATAATACAGGCTTCCTCGGACAGATGGCCCAATACATTCAGGAAGCTGCCGGCAGGGTCATTGCTGCCGGAGAAAACCAGGATAGCAGGTTCCAGGGAGTCCCCGTTTTTCCGCAGATAGCCGCATTGTATTGCCCTGGCGGCAATTTCCTGCTCCTGTTCGGACAGGGACGATAGGGGCAGACCGTCTGCACAGCGGATAGTGAGGAGCAGCAGGGGATCGTTGGAAATATTATGTTCGCAGTGAAAATGGGCCTGCAGTCTTGGACCGTACATGTTTTGGACGATTACACGGGAATATCCATAGATACCCTCGGACTGGATGCCGTCACAGCCATAGACAAGATTTTCGCTGACCTGATCGCCATAGTCTGCCACTGCCAAAGTGGTAAAGGGGCGCTGCGGCAGTGGTACATCGGAGAAATAATCTGCCAGCTCTTTTTTCACCTGCGTGCTGAAGTCCCAGACTTCCTCGCGTGTCAGCCGCCAGAGAAGCAAGGGCATGTCCTTGTGCCCGACCGGCGCTGCGGCAAGAATTCTCTCCCGGTTATCCTGAACCTTTGCGGTCAGACAGGAACAGAACGGTTGGACATATCTCTGGTAGATTTCGCCGGCGGCAATATATTCGTCCCTGTCGATGATGAGGATATTGGAAATATATTTGCCCTGCTGTGTCTTTCGCAGCAGGCCGTAGCTGCCGTTGAGCCCATGGCACTGTATTTCCAGCTCCTGCTCAATATAGGGCATGGGCACATTCAGCTCCCTGGCCAGCTCCCCGGCGCTTTTTGCCTCGGACTTGCACAGATAGACCAGATTTTGGGACAGAATTCGTTCAGCCTTCTGGCAGGGATCATTTCCGTTGGGACTGCCGTCTCCGTGAAAGAAAAGGGATACCGGCTGTAAAGTCCTGTTGATATTCTGATTGCTGTTCTTCATTTTATGAATCTCCTTTTTAATGGTGCCGCGGGCCGAAAAGAGTCTTTGCTTCACGGTAGTTTCGGTGATGCCGAGGCTGGCTGCAATATCGGAAATCTTGTGTTCCTCCAGGTAATACATGACCATCACCTTTCGGTATATCCGGGATAAGAAGGATATTTCCCGGAAGATTTCCTGCAGATTCTGCCGCTGCGCTTCCTCCAGAAGCAGGTCCTCAATCGGATTCAGAGACAGGGAATCCGCTTCCGACGGCGTGCCGTCAGGATTTTGTGCAGGAATCAGCCGGGCGCTTTCTTTTTTCCTGTTCTCGCAGTAATCCGCATAGACCCGGTGGGCGATGGTCCAGGCAAAGGCGTAAAAATGCTGTATTTCCCCACCTTGCCGCAGGGCTTTTAAAACGGCCAGGATAATGTCAGAGCACAGGTCCTCCGCTTCGCAGGATGTGCTGCAGCGCCTGTAAGCATACGTATACAGTTTGTCCAAAAACTGCCGGTCGGCCAGCAGACTGACTGGGTCAACGTTTTTCATAGGTTTTGTCTCCATTCATGAATGTTACACTGATATAGTCGGGAAAGCACCCGGCCAGGTTAGTATTTTTTTTAAAATTATTTCTTAATCTTTTATATCAGGAATCGTCCCGGCCGTAAAGCATAATCTGTCGGGAGCGGATTTCGTGTTTACGGGAAGCGGATTATATGAGATAATCTGTTTATAAGTATTATGATACGGGAGGGTACAAGATTGAAGCTCTATGACATGAAAGTGAATCATTTCAAGAATCCGCTGGGATTTCGTATGGAACGCACAGTCTTTTCCTGGAAGGTGGCGGAGGCCAGGGGAAAGCGGCAGAAGGCCGCAAGGGTAGTGGTGGCGGCAGACCCGCAGATGGAGGACGTGCTGTATGACTCCGGCTTTGATGAGAGTGCAGATTCGCTGGCATATCCCGTACCGCTTACTCTGCTGCCCCGCACCTGTTATTATTGGACGGTGACGGTGCAAAGTGACGCCGGGGAGGAGGCCGTGGGGGAAGTGCAGCACTTCGAGACGGGAAAGGGGGAGGAGGGCTGGCAGGCGAAGTGGATCGGCTGTGACAGCGGGGAAAAGCGTCATCCCTTCTTTGAGAAGAGCATCGCACCGGGGAAAGAGGTGGCAAAGGCACGTCTGTATATCTGCGGCCTGGGCCTGTACGAGGCATATTATACAAAAGAAGGAGAAAGCGTTCCGGGACGGATCGGCCGGGAATATATGACGCCCTATAGCAATGATTACAAGGAGTGGATCCAATACCAGACCTATGACGTAACGGAGCTGCTGGGAGAGAAAGGCACCCTGTCCGTACTTCTGGGAAACGGCTGGTACAAAGGGCGGTTTGGCTTCTGGTCAAAGGAGGAAAAGGGCTTCTACGGGAACGAATGGAAGCTGATTGCGGAGCTTCGTCTGACCTATGCCGACGGTACGGAAGAGACCGTGGGGACGGATGAAAGCTGGACGGTGGGGCGGAGCTGTATTACCTATTCCAGTCTCTACAACGGTGAAAAACGGGATGATACCCTGCCGCCGCTGCCACCGGAGCAGGCCGTACTCTGTGACCCGCCCCGGGGAAGGATCACGGAGCGCATGAGTCTGCCGGTTACCGTTCATGAGGTATTTGAGCCTGTGGAGCTGATCCATACGCCGGCGGGAGAGCTGGTCTTTGATATGGGGCAGGAGTTTACCGGCATCTTTTCCCTGCAGGTGCATGAGCCTGCAGGAACCGTGATCCATATTCAGACCGGTGAGATCCTGCAGGGCGGCAATTTCTATAACGCGAACCTGCGCAGTGCAAAATCGGAGTACTTCTATGTTTCCGACGGGAAAGAGCGGGAGATCACCCCTCATTTTACCTTTTACGGCTACCGCTATGTGAAGGTAGAGGGCATCAGGGACCTGAAGAAGGAAGACTTTAAGGGGATGGCATTCTACAGCGATATTGAAGAGAAAGGGCGGATGCACACGGGGCATGAACTGGTGAACCGCTTGATTGAAAATGTACGCTGGGGATTGCAGAGTAATTTTGTGGATGTGCCCACGGACTGCCCTCAGCGGGACGAGCGTATGGGCTGGACCGGGGATGCCCAGGTGTTCTCTCCCACAGCAATGTACCTGAAAGACAGTTATGGATTCTATGCAAAATATCTTTATGACATGGCCCGGGAGCAGCGCGCGCTGGGAGGCAGGGTCCCCGATGTGGTGCCCTCCTGCGGCATGGAATCCACAGCCTGTGTGTGGGGTGACGCATCCTGTATTATTCCCTGGAATCTGTATTTGTTCTATGGGGATAAAAGCATTCTGGAGGACCAGTTCGAGAGCATGAAGGCATGGGTGGATTATGTGCGCAGCGTGGACGGGGACAATCATGGCTGGCGCCATGTGTTCCATTATGGTGACTGGCTGGCGCTGGACAATCCCAGGGGCGGTGCGGAGCAGTGTTTCGGCGCTACAGATGAGGAGTTTATCGCCAACCTTTATTATGCGGCGAGCGCGCAGCTGGTATCCAGGGCTGCGGAGGTGCTGGGGAAAACGAAAGAAGCAGAAAGCTATGCCCGGCTTGCGGACGAGCAGTTTCTTGAGGTAAAGCGGGAATATTACAGCGTTACCGGCAGATGCTGCATCAAGACGCAGACGGCGTTGATTCTGACGCTGAAGTATCATCTGTCCGACAATGAAGAGCTGACGAAAAGGCAGCTGAAGAAGCTCTTTGAAGACAGCGGGCACAAGCTGAAAACCGGATTTGTGGGGACGCCCCTGCTGTGCAATGTACTTTCCGACATCGGCTGGCACGAGCTTGCCTGGGAGCTGCTTCTGAACGAAGAGTATCCCGGCTGGCTGAATGAGGTGAAGCTGGGGGCAACCACGGTCTGGGAACGCTGGAACAGCCTGCTTCCCGACGGGACCATCTCCGGCATCAGTATGAACAGTATGAACCACTATGCTTACGGTTCGGTGCTGGAATGGATGTTCCGCTGGGCAGCAGGGTTGAATTTTACGGAGGAGGCACCGGGCTGCAGAAAAGCCAGGATGGCCCCTCAGCCGAATGCCGGGCTGGGACATCTGGAAGCGGAATATGACTCTCCTGCCGGGCTGTATGCCCTGAGCTGGGAATTGCAGGAGCAGGGCCACGTAAGGCTTACCGTGCGCATTCCCTTTGGCTGCAGTGCGGAATTGACCCTGCCCGGGGAGAAGAACGGGACAGGGGTGAAGACGCTGGATGCAGGCGAGTATGTTTTTGATTATGAAACGGAGGATGTGAAGCAGACTGAGCAGGGAGAAGCCGTTCCGTGAGCAAGAACATAAAAAGGGACCGGGAGTCTGCCGGTCCCTTTTTACCTTACTAAAGCTGTGTCATCAGGAGTATGCTTACTGTCTGTTTAAGACCAGATGCTGGGGAAGGCCGTTTACCATGAAGGGCTGGTAATCTCCCTGGATCAGAGGCTCAATGTAATTGATAAATTCCTCGGTGATATAGTTACCTTCCTGGTTCACCCATTCTCTGGGAACCAGCTTTTCGTTGTTGGCAATGCGATGGACGTCGTAAATTCCGGCGGAGCTCATGTAAGGGTCGTCCGCGATGCGGTCAATGACCACCATCTTTCCGGAGTCACCCTCGTCGGCTGCCTTTACGGCGGCACCGCCGACCATGAAGGCCTCGTTAATGTCTACCCGGGAAGCCATGTGGGAAGCGCTTCTCTGCAGGGTGGAGAATTCGATGCTCCTGGTCTTGCAGCCCAGCTCCGCGCCCAGGAAGCCGGCCAGATATGCCGCGGTTCCCTGAAGCTGCTTGTGGCCGAAGGCGTCCACATAATCCGCACCGCCGGACAGTTCACAGACGTAACGGCCGTCAGCCAGCTTGATGCCCTCGGAAACGGCGATGATAACGGAGTCCTTTTTCTTCAGCAGTTCGCCGGTCTTTTTTAAGAAGTGGTCGATGTCAAAGGTAAGCTCCGGAAGATAGATCAGGTCCGGTCCCTCGCATTCTTCGGTCTTGGCCAGGGCGGTGGCACCGGTAAGCCATCCGGCATTGCGCCCCATGACCTCCAGGATGGTGACCATTTTCCTGTTGTAAGCAAGTCCCAGGGCATCCCGGATAATCTCCTTGGTGGAAGCGGCAATATACTTTGCGGCGCTGCCGAAGCCGGGAGTATGGTCCGTCAGGGCCAGGTCATTGTCGATCGTCTTCGGGACGCCGAGGAATTTCTGCTCGTGGCCCTTGACTATGGCATAATCGGAAAGCTTTTTGATGGTATCCATGGAGTCGTTGCCGCCGATATAGATAAAGGCCTCTATTTCCAGTTTGTCCAGAATCGTGAAAATCTTCTCGTAGAGCCCGGGATCTTCGTGGATTCCCGGAAGCTTGTATCTGCAGGAGCCGAGAAAGGCAGAGGGAGTTCTCTTCAGCAGCTCAATATCCATGTCGGAATGGATCTGCGTGGCAAGATCCACATATTGCTCGTCCAAAAACCCTTCAATTCCGTGAAGCATGCCGTATACGGTATGAAAGCCGCGCTCCCTGGCGGTCTTATAGACCCCGGCAAGACTGGAATTAATAACGGCGGTAGGCCCGCCGGACTGCCCCACAATTATATTGCGTTTTGCAGTGTGTGCCGTACTGTTGTTTTTTCCCATGATAATACCTCCTTCTTTTCTATTTTACAGGGAAAAGTGCCTGCTTGCAAGTAAAATTATGGAAAAATGAGCTGCCGGGACTTTATTGTGAAAAAATATGGAAAATATTCGGGTATTGTGGTAATATTTATTAGAAACAAATTAAGGGTTTGGCTGCGGAAGGGGGAGTACCATGAGTGACATTTTTAACAATGAGCTTTTTGAGGCGTTTGCAGCAGCGTCGGATAATGTGTATATTTATGTCTGTGATATGCGGACCAATATTTCCCGGTGGTCCAGAGCTTTGGTGGAATATTTTAATCTTTCGGGAGAGTATATTGAGAATGCGGGGGCGGTCTGGGAGGAGCATATTCACCCTGAGGACAGAGCCCTCTATAATGAGGATATAAACGGGGTGTTTTCAGGGGCAAAGTCCCGGCACGAATGCCAGTACAGGGCGATGAACCGTGACGGCGAGTACGTATGGCTGGAATGTAAGGGCAGCGTGATTAAGGACAAGGATGGGACGCCCATAATATTTGCAGGACTGATGACAAGGCTGGACGGGCAGAATAAATATGATTCCCTTACCGGCCTGCCTACCGCCCATGAGCTGTATCACTATAATATTTCCGAGAAAAAGGGGATTGCCGTGCTGATGGGGCTGGACGGCTTCCGGAAGGTGGTGAGCAGCTATGGCTATAATGCGGGAGATGAGGTGCTGGTGCTGTTTTCCAGGATATTGAAGGATTCCTGCGGGAGAGGCTGGAGTCTGTTCCGCTTCAGCGGAGACGAATTTATTGCGCTTGCACCTGCTGCCGGGAAAGAAGCAGTCGAGGAATTCTTTAGCGGAATATGCGAAAAAGCAGACGCCCTGGAGCTGGCAGACGGGCAGAAGATCAGTATCTCCGTGTCGGGAGGCGCCCTGCTTTTTCCGGAGGATGCGGATTCCAGGGAGAAGCTGATTAAAAGGCTGGAAAACTGCCTGGAGTATGCAAAGATGCACCACCGAGGAAGCCTGGTATTCTTTTCGGAGGAAATCGTAAAGCAGCACCGGCGCAGCCTGGCCCTGCGGGAGGATCTGAAGCAGTGCATTGCAGACGGGTTTCGGGGCTTTGAGGTGTTTTTCCAGCCCTTTGTGGATCCGGACACGCATCGGATCACCGGCTGCGAGTGCCTTCTGCGCTGGAAGGGAGAGCAGATCAGGGATTCCTGTCCCATGGAGTTTATCAAGGTGCTGGAGGAATATGGCGGCATTCGGGAGGTGGGCTTCTGGGTCATGGAAGAGGCGATCCGGCACCAGGTGGAATGGCGGGAGAAATTCGGCGATCTGCGGGTGAGCTTTAATGTGTCTTATCAGCAGTTCATGGATGAGGAATTTGAAGAAAGGATCAATCAGTGCCTGGAAAAATACGGATGCGATCCTTCCAATATTATTATAGAGCTGACGGAGAGCTGCCAGGTGGATAAGCCCCAGGAACTGGCGTCCATGTTTGACAGGCTGCGGGAGCGGGGCTTTAAGGTGGCGCTGGATGATTTCGGTACGGCATATGCTTCCCTGGAGATGCTGAAGGCCCTGCATGTGGATTACATAAAGGTGGAGCATTCCTTTGTCCGGGAGCTGTCCGAGCCGGGACATGATATTGATTACGTCATCATAGACAATTTGCTGGCCATGTGCAGGCGGCTGGGGTATGATTCCATTGTGGAAGGCGTGGAGAACCATGAGGTGGCGGACATTGTGGGCAAAATGGATGCCACCCTGCTCCAGGGATACTTCTTTTCCCGGCCAGTGTCCAGGAATGAATTTGAGAAGCTGCTGGAAGAAGACAGGGAGAAATAGCAACGGATAAAAAGATTATAAAAAGAGGACATATACCTGTATAAAAATGCCGGGGTTTGTGGTAGAATAAGGTATAGACTAAATTGCTTTATTTAAAGGAGGATTATATTATGAAAAAGTATTTAGCCATGTTTCTGACGGCGGTTATGGCGCTGTCCTTTGCAGCCTGCGGGGGGAAGGACTCCGGAGAAGGCGACGGCGGGGGAGCCGGGATTGCGGATGCCCTCACCCTGCTTACCACCATCTGGGACAGCTATGAGGAAGGGGAGAAATTTTCCGCCATGGGGGGCGATTTTTCCGAAGAAAATATGGTGAACGACGCTCCCGGCAATTACGGGATCCAGGACACCGCCATGCTGGATTATACCCTTGGCCTGCCGGAAACTTCCGCTTCCATGATTGACGGGGCAGCCTCCCTGATCCACATGATGAATGCCAATACCTTTACCTGCGGTGCATTTCATGTGAGCAGCGGGGACAATGTTTCTTCCGTGGCGGAGGCACTGCGGGATAACATCCTGCAAAGGCAGTGGATGTGCGGTTTCCCGGATAAGCTTATCGTCATCACGGTAGATGACTATGTGATTTCCGCGTTTGGAAACGGAGAGCTGATTGATACCTTTAAAGCAAAGGCAATGGCAGCATACGAATCTGCGGAGCTTGTTTATGAGGAGCCTATCGTATAGCTTTGAGTCGAGGGAAAGAGCATGGTCTTTTCAAGCATTCCGTTTCTTTATTATTTTCTTCCCTGTACGCTGCTGCTGTATTTTGCGGCACCCCGCAGGCTGAAGAATGCGGTGCTTCTCCTGGCAAGCGTGGTTTTCTACGCGTGGGGAGAGCCGAAATTCGTGGTTGTAATGCTTCTGACGATCCTGCAGGGATATGTATTTGGAATTCTGACGGAAAAGAGCGGAGGCCGCCGGGCGAAGGTGTACCTGGCAGTCTCCGCTGTTATTAGTCTTGGTCTGCTGGGGTATTGCAAATATGCGGATTTCTTTATCAGGAATTTTAATGCAGTCACCGGGTTGTCGCTTCCATTGTTAAAGGTAACGCTTCCCATCGGTATCAGCTTTTATACCTTTCAGATCCTGAGCTATGTGGCAGATGTCAGCCGGGGGAATGTGCGGGCGCAGCGCAGCTTCATTGACCTGGCGGCATATGTGGCCATGTTTCCCCAGTTGATTGCAGGACCCATTGTCAGATACTCGGACATTGCCGGGCAGTTGAGCGACAGGGAACACAGCTTTGCCGGAAGTGCCCTGGGAGTCCGTCGATTTGTTCTGGGGCTGGGAAAGAAGGTTCTGATCGCTAACACTCTGGGGGAGCTTGCCGGCCTGTGCAGGGACTCCGGGGATAAGTCCGTGCTGCTCTTCTGGCTGTACGGGGTGTCGTGCACGCTGCAGATTTATTTTGATTTTTCGGGTTACAGTGATATGGCCATCGGCCTTGGAAAAATATTCGGTTTTGATTTTCCTGAGAATTTTAATTATCCGTATATTTCGAAAAGCATCACGGAGTTCTGGCGCAGGTGGCATATGTCCTTAGGTTCCTGGTTTCGGGATTATGTCTATATTCCGCTGGGGGGAAACCGGGTTAAGAAGCCCCGCTGGCTCTGCAATCTGCTGATCGTGTGGTTCCTCACGGGGTTCTGGCACGGCGCAGAGTGGAATTTTATAGTCTGGGGGCTCTTCTTCGGCGTGCTGCTGATCGTGGAAAAGCTGGTGCTGGCGAAGGTGCTGGACAGGACAGGGATTCTGAAATACATTTATGTCATGCTGGCGGTAACCCTCAGTTTTGTAGTCTTTGATGCTGCAGGCATTTCAGAGGCATGGTTCTGTATCAGGGCCATGTTCGGCGGGGGCGGGTTCCCTGCCGTTTCCCGGGAAGGCCTGTATTATCTGAAGAGCTTCGGCCCGCTGCTGATCACGGCGGTCATCGGTGCCACACCTCTGGTGTCTCTTGGAATCAGAAGGATGCGGGAGAACGGAAAGGCAGCCAGAGTGCTGAACTGTATGGAGCCGGTGGTTCTGTTGCTGCTGATGCTTGTCATTACGGGTTATATTGTGGATGGCTCATTTAACCCGTTCCTGTATTTCAGATTCTGAGCCGCAGCTTTTTTACGTTTACCCAACGGCGGCAGCATGGATATGGGAACGGGATTGGATTCGGAGGGAAAAGGTTGACGGAAGAAGGAAAAAACAAAGCGGTGGTTTTAGCGGCGGCAGTCTTTTTGCTGGGATTCTTTCTCTGGTGTCTGTTTAAGCCGGCGGATGCAGTTTCTGACAGTGAGCGGCGGGTCCTTGCCGCCAGGCCGGACATTACGGTATCCGGGCTGCTGTCGGGGAAGTTTACCCGGGATTTCGAAAGCTATGCCATGGACCAGTTTCCGCTGCGGGACGGCTTTCGGACTTTGAAGGCATTGATGTCCCGTTATCTTCTGGGGCAGAAGGATGTGGGAGGAATCTATGAGGCCGGAGGCTATGTCTCAAAGCTGGAATATCCTCTGAATACGGATTCCCTTGACAATGCGGCCGCCAGGTTCCGGCGCATTTACGACAAGTATCTGGGCGGTGAGGACGTGAAGGTATATCTGTCCATAATACCGGACAAGAATATGTTCCTGGCCGGGCAGAACGGCTATCCGGCCCTGGATTACGGGGAGCTTGCCGCATATCTGCGGGAAAAGGCAGATTACATGGAGTATATTGACATCTACGACTGTCTGGAGCTTGGGGACTACTATAAAACGGACACCCACTGGCGGCAGGAGAAAATCACGGATGTGGCAGGACGCCTGGCGGAGGGAATGGGGGCAGTGCTTTCCGGGCAGTACACGGTGAGGCTTCTGGAGCATCCCTTTTACGGGGTGTACCGGGGGCAGGCGGCGCTGCCGCTTCCGGCGGAGGAGATTTATTATCTGGAAAGCATTGTGCTGGATTCCTGCCGGGTATATGATTATGAGACAAACGGAGAAATTCCCGTGTACGACATGGAGAAGGCGGCGGGCCGGGATCCTTATGAGATCTTTCTGGCCGGGCCCAAATCTCTGCTGACGATACAAAATGATGCCGGAGATACGGACAGGAGGCTGATTGTCTTCCGGGACTCCTTCGGCAGCAGTATTGCCCCCCTTTTGGCCGAGGGCTACAGTGAGGTCATACTGATCGACATTCGTTACCTTTCCAGTGAGCTGCTGGGAAATTATGTGGAGTTTGATAACTGTGACGTGCTGTTTCTGTACAGCACGCTGGTGCTGAATAACAGTGAGACGCTGAAGTAAGGCAGAAGAGAGAAGCCAGGGGGCAGAGAAGACGTGAATGTGAAATGAGATAAATCGAAATAAGATAAATCGAAATAAGATAAATCGAAATAAGATAAATCGAAGAGAGATAAATCGAAGAGAGATAAATCAGGAGAGAGATAAATCAGGAGGTTATAAGGGGAAATGGGTGTATTATCTGATCTGGAGCCGAAAAATGTGTTCCGCTTTTTCGAGGAGATTACAAGGATTCCTCACGGGTCGGGAAATGTGGAGCAAATCAGTGATTATCTGGCAGATTTCGCGAGAGAAAGGAAGCTTTTCTATCGGCAGGATGAACTGAAGAATATAATTATCATCAAGGAAGCCACTCCCGGCTATGAGCAGGAGCCGGCGGTGATCCTGCAGGGGCATATGGACATGGTGGCGGTGAAAAAGCCGGATTGCCCCCTTGATATGAAGACCCAGGGGCTGCAGGCGGCGGTGGACGGAGACCGGGTATATGCGGAGGGCACCAGCCTGGGCGGCGATGACGGGATTGCGGTGGCTTATTCCCTGGCGCTGCTGGATTCCGACTCCGTCAGACATCCGAAGCTGGAGGTGGTTATCACCGTGGACGAGGAAGTAGGCATGGACGGAGCCCGGGGGATCGACCTTTCCGTGCTTACCGGGAACCGTATGATTAATCTGGATTCCGAGGAGGAGGGAATCTTCCTCACAAGCTGTGCCGGAGGAGCCCGGGTGAAATGCAGGCTGCCTCTGGGAGGGTGTCAGCCGGAGGGCGGCGTCGGTCTTGCTTACAGGATCACGGTGGGGGGGCTGCTGGGCGGCCATTCCGGCGGCGAGATTCATAAGGAGCGGGGCAATTCCAATTGTCTCTTCGGAAGGCTGCTGGGCAGGCTGTGCGGAAAACTGCCGGTGAGGCTTGCGTCGGTGCAGGGTGGTCTGGCGGATAACGCCATTCCCAGAGAAACTACAGGCGTGGTGTTGATTGCCGATAAGGACAGGGAAGCCTTTGCTTCTGTCCTGGATACGGTTGAGCAGGAGATCCGCGGAGAACTGTCCGCAAAGGATCCGGGCTTTTATATCCGGGCAGGGGAATGTGAGGCCCAGGGTCTGGCCTGCGCGGGGATTCAGGATACCAGGCGGGCGGCTGCTTTTCTCTGTGCCCTTCCAAACGGCGTCCAGGCCATGAGTGCCGACATGCCGGGGCTGGTGGAAACTTCCCTGAACCTGGGAATTCTGATGTATGACGGGGACACGGCGGATCAGTCAGAGATTTCCGGGGAGAAGGCTGACACGGCGGATGAGGCAGAGTTCTCCACGGAGAAGGCTGACATGGCGGATGAGGCAGAGTTCTCCACGGAGAAGGCTGACACGGCGGATGAGGCAGAGTTCTCCACGGAGAAGGCTGACACGGTTTTAGTGGCAGACTTCTCCGTGCGTAGCAGCATTGAGAGTGCAAAACATGCCCTGATCGGCAAGCTGCAGGCGGTGACGGAGCTGGCAGGGGGAAGCATTACCGTCACGGGCGATTATCCCGGATGGAGGTTTCGGAAGGACTCGCCCCTGCGGGAGAAGATGGTCAGGCTATACCGGGAGATGTATGGTAAGGAGCCTGCGGTGGAGGCGATTCATGCAGGGCTGGAGTGCGGCATTCTGGGAAGTAAGATTCCGGATCTGGACTGTGTTTCCATAGGGCCGGATATGCAGGACATCCATACTACGGAGGAGACTTTAAGTATTTCGTCCACAGCCAGGGTCTGGGAGTATCTGGTGCGCCTGTTGGAGACGAAGGATGGGGCGGGGGAGGAATAACCCCGTGAAGCAGGGAGGCCTGTCCGGCCAAAAAAAGACATGCAGAGGATAAAAAATTACATTCTGCATAACGGCCTGTGGTGATATAGTAAGTTGCAGTAACGGCTTCTTCGGCAGGAGGAGCGGAAAGAGGGAAAAGGTAAGATGAATCAGTTTGATTACGGCAAGGTTAAGGATCCGGAATTTTTCCGGGAGAACAGGCTGGATGCCCATTCGGATCATGTATTCTTCCGAAATGAGGACGAGGCCGAGAGGGGGGAAAGCAGCTTTCGTCTGAGCCTGAACGGGTTGTGGAAGTTTGCATATGCCCCCAATTATGAGTCCGCTTTAAAGGACTTTGAAAAGGAAGACTGTGATTGTAAGGGCTGGGCGGACATCAGAGTGCCGGCGCATATTCAGATGGAAGGCTATGACAGGCCGCAGTATGCCAATGTGCAGTACCCCTGGGACGGCTGGGAGGAGGCGGAGCCGGGACAGATTCCACTGCGTTTTAATCCGGTGGCCAGCTATGTGAAATATTTTGAAATACCCGGGGACTGGAAAGGCCGGCCGGTGTTTATATCCTTCCAGGGGGTGGAGAGTGCGCTGGCCCTGTGGTGCAACGGCAGCTACGTGGGGTACAGTGAGGATACCTTTACGCCCTCGGAGTTTGAGCTGACGCCATATTTAAAGGAAGGGGAAAATAAGCTGGCGGCGCAGGTGTTCAAATGGAGCTCCAGCAGCTGGTGTGAAGATCAGGACTTTTTCCGGTTTTCCGGAATTTTCAGGGATGTGTATCTCTATACGGTTCCCGAGGTACATATTAAGGACATCCGGGTAGAAACACTGCTGGACGAAGACTTTGGGAAGGCAGAGCTGGTACTGGATCTGAAGGCCGCGGGGGCAGGAAAGCTGCAGGCTGTCCTGTATCAGGAGCAAAGGCGCATCCGCTTTGACCCTGCCTACCGGGTAAACTTCGGCCAGGTGGCGGAACGGTGCGAAGCGGCAAGAATGTCCGGTGTGCTGACGGAGGAGTGCCGCTTTGTCATTCCCGTGGAAAGCCCCCTGCTATGGAGCGCCGAGGAGCCCAACCTTTACAGGCTGGAGCTTAGTATTTTTAATGAGGAAGGCAGGCTTCAGGAGGTGGTTCCCGTACAGGTAGGGTTCCGCCGTTTTGAGATTTCGGAAGGGCTGATGAAGCTGAACGGCAGGCGTATTGTCTTCAAGGGTGTGAACCGTCATGAGTTCAGTTCACTTACCGGCCGGGCGGTGAATGAGGGGGAGCTGTGGCAGGATCTGGTGACCATGAAGCAGCATAATATCAACGCTATCCGTACCTGTCATTATCCCGATGATTCCAGGATCTACAATCTGTGTGACCGGCTGGGGCTCTATATGATTGATGAGTGTAATCTGGAGTCCCACGGTTCCTGGACTGCCGCGCTGGACAAGAAGATTCCCATGGAGGATATTGTGCCCGGCAACCGTCCGGAATGGAATGCCATGATGCTGGACCGTGTGGAGTCCATGTACCAGCGGGACAAGAATCATCCGGCCATTTTGATTTGGTCCTGTGGAAATGAGGCCTACGGCGGCAAAAATATATTTGATATGTCACAGTACCTGCGGGAGCATGACAAGGGACGGGTGGTGCATTATGAAGGCATCTGCCATGACAGAAGCTATCCCGGCACCAGCGACGTGGAGAGCCAGATGTACTCTTCCGTGGCATCTATTGAGGAATGGCTGAAAAAGGACAGGAGCAAGCCTTATATCTGCTGTGAGTATACCCATGCCATGGGAAATTCCTGCGGCGCCATGCACAAATATACCGACCTGACCGACAGGGAGCCCCTGTACCAGGGAGGATTCATCTGGGATTACGTGGATCAGTCCATTTATAAAAAGGATCGCTTTGGCGTGGAATATCAGGCTTACGGCGGCGATTTCGACGACAGGCCCTGCGATTACAATTTCAGCGGCAACGGCATTGTATACGGCGGCGACAGGACGCCTTCTCCGAAGATGCAGGAGGTAAAATTCAATTATCAGAATATTTCCGTGGAGGTTCGGGAAGAGGGCTTTACGGTGGTCAACAAGAATCTGTTTGCCGGCACGGGCAGTTTTGACTGCTTTGTACGGCTGGAGCGGCAGGGCAGGCCGCTGGCGGAGCTGCCGGTGCCCGCGGATGTGGCGCCGGGCTGCAGCGGTGATTTCCCGCTGCCGTTTGCGCTGCCTTCCGGTGCGGGAGAATATACCGTGACGGTTTCTTTCCGGTTAAAGGAGGATACTCCCTGGGCGGCGGCAGGCCATGAGGTGGCCTTCGGACAGGGCGTATTCCCCAGGAGTGAAAGCAGTGCCTATATCACGGACGAGCCGGTGGCTGTAACCAGGCCTCTTCAAGTGATCCGGGGCAAGAGCAATATCGGTGTGCGGGGAGCGGAATTCGAAGCGTTGTTCTCCCATGGCGGAGGATTGGTCTCTTATCGTTACGGCGGCAGGGAGCTGCTGAAGACCATGCCCAGGCCCAATTTCTGGCGGGCGCCGGTGGACAATGACTGCGGTAACCGTATGCAGCAGCGTTGCGGACGGTGGAAGCTGGCAAGCATGTACGCGACGGTGAAAAGCTGTACCGGGGTGCAGCTGCAGGAGGGCTGCGCCGTGATTTCCTATACCTGGAAGCTGCCCGGGGAGCCGGCAGCGGAGTGTGACGTCAGGTACCGGGTTTATGGGGACGGAACCGTGGAGACCACTTTATCCATGGATCCGGTAAAGCAGATGGGAGATCTGCCGGAGTTTGGCCTGATCTTTAAGATGGATGCGGATTATGACCGCCTGGAGTGGTACGGAAACGGACCGGAGGAAACCTACGCTGACAGGAAGCATGGGGCAAAGCTGGGCCTGTATCATAACAGGGTGGCGGATAATCTGGCCCGGTACCTGGTGCCTCAGGAATGCGGCAATAAGACGGACGTGAGATATGCCAGAGTGACGGATGCGAAAGGGAGAGGCCTGCTTCTGGCAGGAGACGGGATGAGCTTTTCCGCCCTTCCCTGGACTCCCCATGAGATGGAGAATGCCGCCCATGCTTACGAGCTGCCCGGGATCCATTACACGGTGATTCGTGCCGCTCTGGCTCAGATGGGCGTGGGCGGAGACGACAGCTGGGGGGCGCCCGTGCATGAGGAATACCGGCTGCCCGGGGACAAAAAGCTGGAATTCACATTTTGTTTGAAAGGAATTTAAAAAAGTACTTGCATTTTTCCCCGGAACACGTTATAATGCTAAATGTGTTTCGGGGTGTGGCTCAGCTTGGTTAGAGCGCCGTCTTAGGGAGGCGGAGGTCGCGAGTTCGAATCCCGCCACTCCGATAAATCGGAAGTGTCAGAACCTTGATTTTATGGGGTTTCTGGCACTTTCTCTTTTGCCGGGTAATCAAAAAGGTAATCAGACATAGGTTCGGTTGAAACAGAGACAAAAATGTTAGGAAAGGAGAGTATCTTGCACGTATGATGCAAATAGAATTTTTTGATAATTGAAATGATTACATCCTAATAGGGGTACTGATTTCACCGTAAGATATTTTCATAATCCTGCAAGTCGTGATAAATACCCTCAATGTATGCTGTATTCTGGTCTATCGTATAGACCATGAGATATTGGTGCCTCTGAAAGTGGAATTACGACATTTGTCGCCGCCTGTTGACTTTTGAATTCATAAAGAAGATAATTGAGAATATTCCTAAACTGAATTTTGGCAGCAGAAGTCAGGACTACTTTATATTCCATATTCTTTCTTGACTCCCACGCTGAACTCATCTGCATCCTGGTATTCACCGGAAGCAATCTGCCTATGTGCAATCTCTAAATCCTTATATAGATCTTCACGGCTTTTTAAGGCAAAAGGGCAATTCGCTTCCCGCTTCCGTATAAGTTTTTTAGCAAAGTTTTGAATCTCGTCTAGATCAGCCTCTGGCAGAATCCTTATCAAAGAAATGGTATTTTCTCATACACAAATAAACCACTTTGAAAAATATATTTTTAGAAATTATTCCCGCGGCCAGCCTTTAATATCGCTGCTACATCCTCTATACTTCGTGCGCGGCGGGAATATAGTTTCCCCCTATGTAAATAAAATGATTTCAAGCTGCATTTTTAACGTGAGATTCCGATAGATCATGGGTTGTGGATAAAGGTAAGATATGGTATATATAGAGAAAGGGTACGGAGAAAGGGGATCAGGATGAAGAGAATATTAGTAGTTGTGGACATGCAGAATGATTTTGTGGATGGGGCATTGGGAACAAAGGAGGCAGTCGGTATCGTAGAGAATGTGGTGAACAAAATTAAAAATTTTGACGGTAAGATCCTTGCCACACTTGATACGCACCAGAATAATTACATGGAAACGGCGGAAGGCAGGAAGCTTCCGGTTCCTCACTGTATCAGAATGACATACGGATGGCTGCTGAATGAGAAGGTTTTGAAAGCATTGGACAACAAGGAGTATCGGATCATTGAAAAGAAGACCTTCGGATCAACAAAGTTAGTGAAAGAGATTCGCAGGCTGAAAAGCGATGATGAAATTGAAATTGAATTTGTGGGCTTATGTACCGATATTTGTGTGGTTTCTAATGTTCTGCTGCTGAAAGCATATTTTCCGGAAGTAAAAATGACAGTAGATGCAGGCTGCTGTGCCGGGGTTACGCCGGAGAGCCACAAGTCGGCCCTGGATACGATGAAGATGTGCCAGATAGACGTGATTGGAGAATAGACGGAGGTTGATAAAATGGTATTGCCGCAGATCATTATCAGTTTGCTGGAAACGGATATGTATAAATTTTCCATGGGCCAGGTGATTTTTCACCAGTTTTCCGATTACAAGACTACCTGGACATTTAAGTGCCGTAACGAAAACGTGTTTTTTACCGCTGAAATGGTAGAGGAAATCCGGGATCAGATCAGGGCCTACTGTAATCTCAGGTTTACCGAGCAGGAGCTTCAATACTTGGACCATATTCTTTGGATCAAAGGAAGCTATATAGATTTTCTGCGTTTGTGGAAGCCGAGATTTGAGGATTTTGAGATAACATCCAATGCAGAATGCGGATTAGCCATTGAGACGAAAGGCACATGGTTGAATACCAGCATGTATGAGATCCCGCTGCTGGCTATCGTAAATGAGGTCTATTTCAGAATGGCACATGATTATGACCATCTGATGAAAGTATTCCGTGAAAAGCTGGAGGAGAAGGCAGGATGGCTGGAAACCCGTCAGGGGAAATATCAACTTTCATCCTTCAGCGAGTTTGGCCTTCGGCGCAGGCTTTCTGCGGAAGCCCAGGAGACGGCGGTACAGAGGTTATCCACAGCGGAATATTGTAATTCTGTTTTCGTAGGTACCTCCAATGTATACCTGGCTATGAAGAATAATCTGACGCCTACGGGTACTCAGGCACACGAATATATTATGTGTGTGGGACAGGGAAATCATAAACATAATCCGGCTTATTCCAATTGGTATGCAATGGATTCCTGGGTAAAAGAATATGGAATTTTAAACGGCATCGCTTTGACGGACACGATTACCACAGAATGCTTTTTGAGGGATTTTAATCTCACCTATGCCACCCTGTTCAGCGGTGTCAGACATGACAGCGGAGATCCGTTTCAATGGGGGGAAAGGATGCTGAAGCATTACGAAGAGTTGGGAATAAACCCGCAGACCAAAACGCTGCTTTTCAGCGACAGCCTGAATTTTAAAAAGGCAGATGAGATTTTCCGGTATTTCGAAGGGAAAGCAAAAATTGCTTTTGGGATCGGAACCTATATTTCCAACGATACGGATGCGGAACCGTTAAATATTGTTATGAAGGTTACGAAGTGTAACGGCCAGGATGTTGCAAAGCTGTCCGATGCAGAGGGAAAGAGCATTTGTAAAAACCCGGAATATGTGGATTATCTGCAGCGGTGTATCAACTGGAGGATGCACCATGAATAGGCTTTTGCTTGTCCCCGGCAGCTTTAATCCCATTACCAATGCGCATATAGATATGGCCAGGGCGGCACAAGAGAAAACAGGTGCCGGGAAAGTATATTTTATTCCGGCACATGATACCTATGTGGCACAGAAAAAGAGCTTCATTCCGGGAAAAATCAGATGTAAACTGATTGAAGAGGCAACCCCGGAGGATATGTCCTGTATTCCTCTGGAAGTAAACAGTGTCCTGCCGGCAAAAACATATGATACCGTTACAAAAATCAGAGAAAGCCTGGATCAGGATTCCGGGTTCTGTGATTTCTATATTTGCTTTGGCATGGATAATATCAGAACATTATCCACCTGGTATCATTGGAGGCCTCTTGTTGAGGAAAACATGTTTGTGGCCTGTGCCAGGGAAGGACAGAATCTTTGCAAGGCATTGGAGGATGCCGGTTTGGCTGAATATAAAGAGCATTT
This sequence comes from uncultured Acetatifactor sp., assembly GCA_910577035.1. Taxonomy (GTDB): domain Bacteria; phylum Bacillota; class Clostridia; order Lachnospirales; family Lachnospiraceae; genus Acetatifactor. Next base: position 3,909 of record CAJTKW010000025.1, on the reverse strand, counting down.
CCTGGAAATCAGGATCCCTGAAAACCACATATCCTCCAGCCTGGTGAGAAGCCTGTGTGAGCAGGGCAGGTTTGAGGAAGTAAAAGGAATTGTTCCTGAAAATGTATATGAGTATCTGCGGAGGTATTATGATGGGCTTAACTGAATTTGATGCAGTGGATGTGAAAAATAAATGTGTGGAATGGATCAGGGATTTCTTTGAAAAAAACGGGAAAGGATGCAATGCGGTTGTGGGCATCTCCGGCGGGAAGGACAGCTCTATTGTGGCGGCTTTATGTGCAGAGGCACTGGGTAAGGAGAGAGTCATCGGAGTTCTTATGCCCAATGGGGAACAAAGCGATATTTCCTGCTCATATTTATTATGCCGGCATCTTGGCATTCGATCTGTTACCATTCCTGTTGAAAATGCAATCAACGGTGTATTAAATGCAGTGAAAGAGAAGGTAGACATCAGCGATCAGGCGGTAATCAACCTGCCGCCCCGCATCCGCATGTCAACTTTATACGCAGTCAGCCAGAGTATGAACGGCAGGGTGGCAAATACATGTAATCTGTCGGAGGATTGGGTAGGGTATTCCACAAGATACGGTGATGCCGCCGGAGATTTCAGCCCCATATCAAATCTGACGGTTACCGAGGTCAGGCAAATCGGCAGAGTCTTGGGCCTGCCGGATGAGTTGGTTGACAAAGCTCCGGCAGACGGTCTTTGCGGAAAGACGGATGAAGAGAATCTTGGCTTTACTTATGAGGTATTGGACAGATATATTCGCACCGGTGAGATTGATGATGCAGAAATCAAAAATAGGATTGATGCCATGCACGAGAAGAATCTGTTTAAGCTGCAGCTGATGCCGGGCTTTCAGCCGTAAACACCCTGCATCCCCTAAGCATATTGGCGAATGCCGTGAGGGCCAAATACCCCGCTGCGCTGCAGCGTTGCAAGCTTGATAGCCCGTTGCCTGCAGCGGGGTGTCTGATTACGTGGTGTATTCCTTTAACTCCTCCAGAAATTCCCGGTACTCGTCATCAGACCAGTAGAATGTCAGCTCCTCCTCGGTAAAATCGTCCGGAGTATCACGCAGGAAGCTGCTGCCGAAGTCATATCCGAATCTTCGCAGTACGGCTTCTGCAAATTCTCTGAAAAACATACCTATTCCTGTTATGACGTTTCCGTCCTCCACGATTCCTTTATGCAGGAAGTTATCTTTCTCTACAAAGTCAAAGGTGTCTGCCATCTGCATGAAATAGCCCGAGGTAAACTTCCTGCCCGTCAGGATACCCGCCCTGGATAACAGGATCGGTGAGGAGGAAATGGCTGCAAAAACCACATCGGAATCTTTTCCGCTTTTTATAAATTCGATTAATTTATCATCGAACAGCGCAGGCAGCGGATGGATTGTCCCCGGCAGGATCACGCAGTCATAATCCGTAATTTTTGCATCCGCCGTTGTTTTGGACGGCATAACCCGCAGGCCTTCTTCGCTCTGATATTCCTTATTCCCGCTTGCAATATAATCGATTTTCTCGCCAAACCAGATTGTCAGAGCGGATGTCAGGCAGGTTATCTCCTGCAGGGAAAAGTCCGGGTATAATAATACTGCATATTTTCTCATACTGTGCACCTCCATACTTTCCGGGCTGTCGAATTGTTTTATGGTAATTTTATCATAAGCACATGTATCCTGCAATGAAATATTGCTTCCGATTTCTTTGCCGTATTTTTCACAGGCATTTAGGGAAACGCTGATGAAAGCGTTTCCCGCGCCGGAGGCTCTAAGGAAGCGATGATTTAATCAGCGCTTCCTTAGAATAAACGGCTTGAAAGTGATATATAATCTGGTATAATAAAGGTACTGAAAAGGATGAGAGTATACCTATGGAGAGAATGTGCCGGCAGGAATATATGAGGGATTCTTGATAAAGGTGCAATAATCACACAGGCTGTTGAGGGAGGCATTTGGGAAAGAAAGCCCGAATGCCCTTTTTCAGCGTTAGAGCTTGTGGAAGAATCGCTTCAGCGATTCTTCGAGGCGAAACTTAGATTTTCTTAGGCGGCGTTTTTTGATGCCTTAGAAAATCTTTTCGCCTTTCATACTAACCAGGCAGAAGGAGAAGGTTTACAAATGGCGGCAAATTCGTCTGACAATAAGACAAAAAAGTGTCCGGCAGCGTCCAGATGCGGCGGCTGCCGGTGGATCGGCAAAGAATATCAGGAGCAGCTCCAGGCCAAGCAGGCCCGGTTCCGCAGGCTGATGGAGCCATACTGCAGGCCGGAGGAAATGATCGGCATGGAGGAACCGGAGCATTACCGCAATAAGGTTCATGCCGCGTTCGGTGAAGATAAAAAGCACAATATTATTTCCGGCATCTACGAGGAGAAAAGCCATCGGATTGTACCGGTGGACAGCTGTCTGATCGAGGACAGCAGGGCGGACCGGATCATTGTCTCTGTCCGGGGGCTGCTGCAATCCTTTAAAATACGGCCTTACAATGAAGACACGGGTTATGGGCTGCTGCGTCATGTGCTGGTCCGCACGGGGAGGGCCACAGGGCAGATAATGGTGGTGCTGGTGCTCGCCTCTCCCGTCATGCCCTCTAAGAATCATTTTGTGGAGGCGCTGTTGAAGCTGCACCCGGAGATTACCACTATTGTCATAAACGTCAATAACCGGGATACCAGCATGGTGCTGGGGGAGAAGGAGCAGGTGATTTACGGCAGGGGCTATATTGAGGATGAGTTGTGCGGCAGGATCTTCCGCATATCACCGAAATCCTTTTATCAGGTGAATGCCGTACAGGCGGAGAAGCTGTACGGAAAGGTTCTGGAGTATGCGGAACTGACGGGCAGGGAGACGGTGGTGGATGCCTACTGCGGTACGGGCACCATCGGCATGGCGGCTGCGGACAGAGCCCGGCGGATCATAGGGGTGGAGCTGAACCCTGACGCGGTGCGGGACGCCCGGAGTAATGCAAAGCGAAACGATGTCAGGAATATCGAATTTTATCGGAACGATGCCGGGAAATTTCTTACGCACATGGCGGAACAGGGAGAGCGTGCAGACGTGATTCTGATGGATCCGCCCCGGAGCGGCAGCAGTGAGGAGTTTTTAAGCGCGGTGGGAAAGCTTGCTCCCGGAAAGGTGGTCTATGTATCCTGCAACCCGGATACCCTGGTCCGGGATCTGAAATATCTGAAAAAGCAGGGGTATGAAGTGCAGAAGTGCGTTGCGGTGGACATGTTCCCGTTTACCGAGGAGATCGAGAGTGTGTGTCTTTTAAGCCGCCGGAAAACCAGATGCGAGAGTAAAGATCGATGTGGATCTGGAAGATTACTACCGTATCAAGGACGAACAGAAAAAGAATAAAGCCTCAGAATAAAACACCGAACTAAGCGCGAGAGCTGCTGATGCAAACAAGCATTAGCGGCTCTTTTCGTCTTATAGGAAATTCCTCCTGCCGGAGGAATCTTGAATAAAATAGCCCGCCAGAGGCGGGCATAAAAACAGGACGAATGCTTTTAGAAGATATAAAAACCTTCTTCAAATTCGTCACCATCAAGGTCATCATCCTCAGTGAGAAAGTAATGAATGTCGAGCAGGTCAGAATCAGTCATGTTCCTGACTAGCCATGGTTACATTTTGGACTTTTCCACATAGGAATCATCCTCGTGTTTATTGTAGTGGAAGGCCACATGATTGCCATCGTAAGAATCAATGCGGGAGATGGCAATGACGGGGCGTCCAAGGTAACGGCTGATGTATTCTACAACACTTTATTTTCCCAATTTATTAAAAAAGCATGCTTGACAGCAATCCCCATACACTTTATACTATAAAAAAAGAGATGGGTTTTTGGCCAAGTAAAATCTTATGATTCGAAAGGGTTGCTCGTTTCTTTTTTTATGTCCAT
>CAJTKW010000024.1 GCA_910577035.1 uncultured Acetatifactor sp. | reverse complement strand
TGGTACTTTTAATAGGCATATTCATTTTTTCAGTGCAGTTTGCGGAAACTCAAGATTTGTGCTATATTACTTTTGGATGATTGGAGGGGAATATGAGAGCCATGCCATACCGAGTTGCCATCACGGACGACAATCCCACCGACATAAAGTATATCAGCTCCGTATTACAGCAATGGGCGGATGCGCGGGGCCTTTCCCTGCAGATTGATGCCTACCCTTCTGCGGAGGCCTTTCTGTTTCAATATGATGAAAACCCTGCCTGGGATATTCTTCTTGTGGACATAGAAATGTCCGGCATGGACGGAGTGACCATGGCAAAAAGGCTTCGGGAGAAGAACAGCACGGTGGTTATCGTGTTTATTACGGGCTATTCCGATTATATTGCGGAAGGCTATGACGTATCGGCGCTGCATTACCTGATGAAGCCCGTGGATCCGGACCGGTTCATGCAGGTGATGGACCGTGCCGTGGAACGGCTATGCCGGGAGGAGAGACTTCTGAATGTCAGGACAGCCAATGAAATTATCCGTATTCCCATGGGCAGCGTGCTGTTTCTGGAGGCGGCCCGCAATTATGTGACCATTCATGCAGAGAACAGGGGAGATTTTGTTGTCCGCCATAAGCTGGGAGATTTTGAAGACGAGCTGGATGAACGTTTCCTGCGGGTGGGGCGTTCCTATATAGTAAATCTGACTAAGCTGTACCGGATTACCAGGAATGAGATCGTGTTTCCTGACGGAACGGTGCTGCCCCTTCCCCGGGGAGCGTACGATACTCTGAACCGTGCCATTATTGACAGACTGTAAAGCACCAGCTCTGCCGCGGAGAATTGACTTTGGGATTTACCGCTGACATTATGGAGTCGGATTACCGGGAAATATTCCCTGTGAGGCGGTGCATATTGCGAAGGAGGCTGCTATGGGGTTTATATCGCGCTATATTGATAAACGGTTGTCGGATTATCAGCGGGAGCTGGTGGATACCCACTACAGGGAGGTGGATACCATGTACCGGAAGATGCGGGGCTGGCGGCATGATTACCGTAACCATATCGGCACCATGAAGATGCTGGCCCGGTCGGGCAACATGGAGGAGCTTCTGCGGTATCTGGATATGCTGGAGTCGGACCTGAATACGGTGGACATGCCTGTAAAGACAGGAAACCCCATGGCGGATGCCATACTGGGCAGCAAGCTTGCACTGGCGGCGGAAAAGCATATTCCCGTCAAAACGTCGGTGCAGATTCCGGTAAAACTTGCCTTTCCCGAGCTGGATTTGTGCGTCATTTTGGGGAATCTGCTGGATAACGCCATTGAGGCCAGCCTGTCCCTGCCGGAGGAGGAACGGATGATACGGGTGTATATGGATAGGAAGGAAACCAGGCTGTATCTGTCGGTTACCAATTTGTGCGCAGGAAAGAAGCTGCCGAAAACAGGCGGCCGCTTTGCCACGGAAAAGGGAGAGGGCCACGGCTTTGGCCTTGTCCGCATTGATACGATTGTAGAGCGCCATGGCGGGTATCTTTCCCGGAACAGCGAGGACGGCGCCTTTACCACGGAGATCCTTCTGCCATTGGAGGAACAGAGCCTGTGAGGGCAGGCCTGCAATTCGTCCCTCCTGTCATACGATTCGTCCCATGAATTGTATGGCAGGAGGGATTTTATGTTACCATATGCTCTGTCAGAAATATCATACCGATTCGCAGTCAGGGGTGCCGGGGGATTCCTGTGAATATAGCCGGCAGGCATTATTCCCTGATCGTATGTAAAGAGAACCATGCGGGTAATTTTACCGGTTTCAAGAGGAGGCTGTATCATGTCCAGGGAATTGAAAAAGCGCAACCAAATTACTAAAAATAAACAGAATGAAAACCAGGGGGAAAAGGAAACAAAGCCGGCATATGGCATGTATTCCTGCGTCTGCTATATGATAAAGCTGGCGGCAAAGTATGAGCCGCTGATTCTGGTCAGTGGTCTGGCAGTTACTGCCCTTACCGTAATGCAGAGCCTTGCAAACCTGTTTTTAGCGCCCATGGTTCTGCAGGCGGTGGAACAAAATGTGCCGGCAGGCCGCCTGGCCGGCACAATCGGAGTTTTTATCGGTGCACTGATTGTGACCGGCGGGATCAGTAATTATATCAGCGGAGTAGACCGCTACCGCCGTGTTACCCTGCGCGGCATTGTGGCGGCGCTGCTAAATGATAAAGCGGCTACAACCTCCTACTGTAATCTGAGTGATGAGAAATTCGGCTTTCTGGAGGATAAGGCAAATTTTTGCACGAGGAACAATTCCTCTGCTACGGAAGCCGTATGGAATACCCTTTTCGGCCTGCTTCGCAATTTTGCGGGCTTTATCATTTATCTTCTGCTGCTGACTCATGTGGAGCCGGTGCTGCTGGTGGTTCTGCTGGCGACCACAATACCGGGATATTATCTCAATAAGTATATCAGCGGCTGGGGATGGAGGCATCGCGAGGAGGAGCGGGAGATAGAACGGGGAATTACCTGTGTTACGGACGAAGCGGGAAAGATTGAGGCGGCCAAGGACATCCGGATTTTCGGGATGCGTGCCTGGATGAATGAGATGTACCAGAGCGGGATGCGCCTGCTGCAGGCATTTCGCCGCAGGGAAGCGGGGGTATATCTGTGGAGCAATATTGCGGATCTTGTGTTGACGTTTCTGCGCAATGGTATCGCGTATTTGTATCTGATCCGGATGGTATTGGACGGGGGGCTGACAGCCTCGGAGTTTCTGTTGTACTTTTCCACGGTGGGCGGTTTTGCGGGCTGGGTGTGGGGCATTCTTTCCGATTTCGTGAATCTTCATACTCAATCTTTAAGCCTTTCCTATGTCCTGGAGTGTTTAAAATATCCGGAGCCGTATCAATTTGAAGAGGGTGCTCCTGTTCCGGGAGAGAGGGACACTCCGGGCGAAATCAGGCTGGAGGATGTGTCATTCCGTTATCCGGGGGCAGAGGAAAATACATTGAAGCATATTAACCTGACTCTGCGCCCGGGGGAGCGCCTTGCGGTGGTGGGGCTGAACGGAGCAGGGAAAACAACGCTTGTAAAGCTGATCTGCGGCCTGCTGGATCCCACGGAAGGGCGTATTACCTGGAACGGGACGGACATTCGTACCCTGAACCGGCGGGAGTATTATACGCGGTTTGCCGCCGTGTTTCAGGAGGCGCTTTTGATTCCCGGCAGTCTGGCGCTGAATGTGGCGGCATCGGAGGAGGAGATGGATGCCGCCAGGGTGCGGCAATGCGTGGAGCGTGCCGGTCTTTCGGAGAAGGCAGATTCCCTGCCCCTGGGAATGAATACCCCGCTGAACAGGCAGGTATACGATAATGCGGCGGAGCTTTCGGGGGGACAATACCAGCGCCTGACTCTGGCAAGGGCATTATACAGAGAGGCTCCCGTCCTTCTGCTGGATGAGCCGACCTCGGCCCTGGATCCTGTTGCGGAATCCGAAATGTATCAGCAGTATGACAGGATGGCAGCGGGTAAAAGCGCAGTATATATCTCCCATCGTCTTGCTTCCACACGTTTCTGCGACCGTATTATTCTGATTGAAAATGCAGGGATTGCGGAGGAAGGGACTCATGAGGAGCTTCTGGGAAAAGGGGGCAGGTACGCCTATTTGTATGGTGTGCAGAGCCGCTATTATCGAGAGGATTATCAGGCCGAGGAGGTGTACGGATGAAAAATAAGGAAAACAGCCGGCAGATGAGCGCCAGGGAAAGCGCTGCCATTACAATCAGGGCATTCCGGCTGCTCTGCCGGATTTATCCCGGTGTTATTATCTCTATGATCGCAAATATCATTTGGAAGGCGCTGACGCCTTATGTGGGGATCTGGTTTTCGGCGCGGATCATCGGTGAGCTGGCAGGCGGGCGCAGCCCCGAGGTGCTTAAAAGTCTTGTGCTGCTTTCCCTTGCCAGTGCAGCGGGAATTTCCCTCGTGGGAGGGATTCTTGGGCGATGGGCCGATGGGGAAAGCAGGAGGACGTGGTTTGCCGAGGAGTACCTGTTTGTGGATAAGAATCTGCAGATGGACTTTGTGCGGTTTGACCATCCGGAGACTCGCAGGCTGCTCCATGACATTGAAGGAAGCCGGAGAAACAGCGGCTGGGGGCTTCCACGGCTTTTGTGGAGCCTGCAGGATCTGATTGCGCCTGTTTTTTCTATCTTAGGAGGCATCGCACTGGTAATTTCGTTCTTTACCAACCGTGTCCCGGAAAGTGCGGGAAACTGGACCGTCCTTGACAATCCGGTGTTTCTGGTGCTGTTGATTGCAGGTATGGCAGGAATTCCGTGTATTTCTTCCCTGCTGGCAAACCAGGGTGGAAAGTATTATGCCATGAATAATGCAAAGCATAGTCTGGAAAATAACCTGTTCAGCTGGTTCTGCTTTAAGGGGCATGACAGGGCGGCGGCCGGGGATATGCGCATTTACCGGATTGATAAAATGTGCATGAAGTATGGGTTTGACAGGAAGGGCCTGTTTTCCTCCCAGGGCTATTTTGCCAATCTGGCCCGGGGCAAGGTGGGCCTTTTGAATCTGGCATCAAATACGGTTTCTCATATTTTCACGCTGCTTGTCTACCTTTATGTCTGCCTGAAGGCATGGGCAGGGGCATTTGGTGTCGGGGAGATTACGCAGTATGTGGGTGCTTTGTCCAATATTGCAGGCAGTATGGGCCAATTCTTAAAGGTCTGGGGGGATGTACGCAATAATGCTCCGTTCCTGCGGCAGACCTTTGAGTACCTTGATCTGCCCAATGATATGTATCAGGGCTCCCTGACTACGGAAAAGCGGACGGACGGAGATTACGAGGTGGAATTCCGCAATGTTTCCTTCCGGTATCCGGGATCGGAAACCTGGGCCCTGCGGAATGTGACCATGAAATTCCGGGTGGGTGAGCACCTTGCAGTGGTGGGCTGCAACGGCTCGGGGAAAACCACCTTTATCAAGCTGCTCTGCAGGCTGTACGATCCCACGGCAGGGCTGATACTGTTAAACGGCATTGACATCCGCAAGTATAACTATCAGCAGTATATGGCCATCTTTGCAGTGGTATTTCAGGACTTTAAGCTGTTTCCGTACACCCTTGCCCAGAATGTGGCGGCATCGGGGCAGTATGATTCGGAAAAGGTCAGGGACTGCCTGTTGAAAGCGGGATTTGGAGAGCGCCTGGAGGAAATGAAGGACGGGCTGGACACGTATCTTACCAAGAAGCGAAGTGATAACGGTGTGGATATTTCCGGCGGGGAGGCGCAGAAAATCGCCATTGCCCGGGCCCTGTACAAGGATGCCCCCTTCATTCTCTTAGACGAGCCCACCGCTGCCCTGGATCCCCTTGCGGAGGCAGAGGTTTATGCCCGCTTTCACAGTATTGTGGGCGGACGCACGGCGGTTTACATCAGCCACCGCCTGTCATCCTGTCGTTTCTGCGACAAAATTCTTGTATTCTCGGAAGGCCGTATTGTGCAGCAGGGCTCCCATGATGCCCTGCTGCGGGAGGAACAGGGGGTTTATGCCGCATTGTGGAACGCACAGGCCCAGTATTATGTATAATATTATGGGTATTCAGTCATATTGGTTATGCAGAACAAGAGTTAAATTGACAGTGGGAAAAAGCATATGCTATAATAACTTTGTTTGGTGGAGGAAAAAGCTGCCAGGCATTTCCCACACTGAATAAATAATCATAAAAAGGGGTGAAGCGGATTGGCTGGACAGGTCTACAACATGATTCAAAAGATAGTTACGGAGAAATCAAAAGGGAATGCGGTTATTGCAAGCAGTGTCAAGACAAAGATTATTTTAAAGGGAATTGCAATTGATAAGTACACGCCCACGTCTCCGGACGATGTTGCCGTGATGCAGAAGCTGCGTCAGATCGGTATGGAATTCGGTGTGTTTGTTTAAGCTGTAAAAATATGAAGTAAAGGTGGGATAACAGTGGCGATTAAAACGATTTCTATTAAAGGGACGGACAGTAAGGATATGGCAGGAAAGGCAAAGGAGGCACTGAAGGGATTTGAGGTCAAATTCCTTTTGTTCTTTGCATCCAGCTGCTATGACGATACGAACCCGGCAGCAGAGCTGGCGGCGGCTTTTCCGGACAGCCGGATCATGGGATCTACTTCCCATAGTGAATACTGCAATTCTGATTATACGGATCATTCCGTCAGCATCATGGCGATGGACCAGGACAGTGTCGCGGATTCCTGTATTCAGGTAGTGGAAAATATTGATAAGGAAGTGAATCTCCAGGATGCCGTGAAAAATATGGAAGCACATTTCGGCGGCAGCGATGAGATTTTTGAAAATTTTGACAAGTATGCGGGTATTGTATTGTTTGAATCCGGCGCCAAGGCGGAAGAGGTCTTTATGGACCGGCTGGGCACCGCTACGGATATTCTTTTTGTGGGCGGATCCTCCTCTGCGGCGGAGAACAATATTTCCAAAGTATATGCGGGCGATAAGAGCTATGTCAATGCGGCGGTGCTCGCAGTATTGAAGACGGTTCGCGGCTACGATGTGGTTAAGACCCAGAGTGCCTGCGTGATGTCGGAGAGAAAGCTGGCAGTGACAAAATCCGATCTGCACAACCGGATTGTCTACGAGTTTGACGGCAGACCCTGCGGAGAGGTATATGCGGAGGTCTTGGGGGTTCCGGTGGAAGAAATTCAGAATTACTTTGTTTCCAATCCTCTGGGGATTGTGGCAGACGGCGAGATCTTCGTGCGCACCTTTAACCAGATCCAGGATGGCGGTATCACCCTGCACTGCGGGCTGCCGGAAGGAGCAGAGATCAACGTGCTGAAAATCGGGGATATTGTGGCGGATACCAGGCAGGCACTGGATCAAGTCATTACATATGAGCCTGCGGGAGTGATCAATTTCAATTGCCTGTACCGCACCTTTGAGATGCTGAATAAGAAGCTGACAGCGGATTATTGTGCGCTTTGGGGAAAATACTCCAGCATTGGATTCTCCACCGGCGGGGAAGCATACCTGGGGCATATCAATGAGACGTCTACGGTATTGATAATTAAATAAATTTCCAAAAAGGCTGCTGCAGACCGGCAGCCTTTTTAGTGGGCGGAAATGACTTTATAATTCCTTTCGCTGGCTCATCAGCCTGGTTAAATTGGAATAATATCTGTCCACGGCAAGCAGAGAAACGGCGGCATATTTTTTCAGCTCCTCCATGTCTTTCCCTTCCGTTGGAAATGTGGCCTGAAAAATACCTCCCTTATCCTCCAGGTCGTGGTACAGCTGCTCCAGAGTTTCTGTAAATTCTGTCCTGTTCATTTTAGATTTTTCCTTTCTGCTTTAAAATTTGTTATATTCATCAGGCGTTGTGCGGAGACTCCTCTGTCCGATTCTGCAGTCTGATGCCTAAAGCGGTACCGCAGCTTTCTCTGATGATCAGGTCCGGCTGAATCCGGGTCAGTACAGGGGCAGGAATATCCCGGATAATATTTATCAGAGTGGTGATGGCCGTCCTGGCCAGCAGTTCATGGTGCATGTCTACAGCGGTGAGCCTGGGAACACGGTATTCGGCGCCAGGGAACTGCTCACAGCTGATGACAGCCACATCATTCGGAACGGAAAGACCGTAATCCGCCAGGGCTCGTTGAGCACCCAGAGCAACATTGTCGTTAATGGTTACCGCAGCGGTAAAATCGACGTGATTACCTACCAGGCGGGTAATGGCATCGTAGCCGTCCTTGGGATAATAATCGGTGAGAGCTGTCAAATCTTCCGTGACAGGCATATGAAGTGCTTTCAGAGCATCCTTATATGCCTGCAGGCGGATGTCTGTAATGGTGACACCGCTTTGTCCGCCGACGAAGGCAATCCGGCGATGTCCAAGCCCATACAGATAATTAACCGCCATTGTCACGCCCATGCCGGTGTCACTCTGGAGAAAGGTACAATTAATGCCCGGAATAGCCTTACCGATCACTACCACCGGAAGACGCTGATGGAGCTCCTCCAATGCAAGGCGGTATTCATCATCGACCGTAGTCATGTCCACCTGTCCGCCGAAGATCAGGACACCGTCCACCTGCCTGTCAAGCATCATCTGGAAGAAACGGGATTCCTTCACGGTATTGGCAATACCATGGGACGAGCCGCCATAGAGAGTATTGCATAATAAAAGAGTATAACCGGCTTCCAGGGCATACCGTTCTGTTTCCAGAAACATAGTAGAGAAATAGGGGTTGGATATATCCGGAATAATTACACCCAGAGTTTTGGTTTCCTTCCGTACTAATCCTCTTGCCAAGGAATTAGGGGTAAAATGGTACTTGGCAATGACCTGCTCTATCCGCTTTCTCTTCTCCGGGGACACGGCCAGGTTTCCGTTCAAAACACGGGAAACGGTGGCAACAGATACACCGCATTCCTGTGCAATTTGTGTAATGGTCAGATTGTCCTTTTTGTTTGTATTGCCGCTGCTCAAAATTATTTATCTGCCTTTCTCTGCAAAGCCAGGATACAAATGACTGCAGTGCGTATCCGGCCTCGAATAAGGTTATTATACAGGAATGGAGAAGATAACACAATAGAATGTGAAAACGTTTACATTTCATTCCTGAAAAAATAATAAAATAAAGAATGATATTGTAGAAAAGAATAATCAGATTTTATAAAAAATAGCAAATATGAAGTGGACAAATTGGGCGGTTTGCAACATGGAAAACTAATTGACACAGGTTGGTATTTATGCTACGATGATGGTCGTGAAAAGGCTTTCACAAGAATGATATTTGGAACAGCGTATCACCTGTATTTGCCGAGAAGTTCGCTGAGTTTGCAAAGCAGATGAAGGAATATCTGGCGGCATGTGGGGAAGCGTAACGATGCAAAGCGGAATCCTGGAGATGCGGAAAGGTCAGGTAAGGGATATGACGGATACATACAGTGTGGTGCTGCTGGTGAGCCCCATGGGACATGATGTAAAAAGGATTGCTGATATTGTGAAAAGATGGCTGGAGGACACCGGTAAATTCCGCGTGTCCATAGCGGGAGAACACCCCCGGGCAAGCTGCTCCATTGAGGAATATATGTTGGACAGGGATAAGGTACAGAGTACGGATCTGTTCTACTTCCTTTGTTCGGATGAGCATTGGCAAGAGCCTGAGATGGAAAAAAATCTGGCGGAGGCCGTTGCAGGCGGGAAGGCCGTATTTTTTTCACACGGCCTGCATCCCTGCTTCCGAAATCATCCCGAAATCGAAAAAATGATAGGCCTGCTCTGGAGGGAGACTGCCACTCATGGGGATTTTAATGAATGTGATGTATCCGTGACGGAAGAGAAGCATCCCATTACGGAGGGTATTACCGGTTTCCGGACGTCGGATGAGCTTTTCTGTCTTCTGGAAAATCCATGGAATGTCCCTGTGAAGGTTTTGATGACCGCTTATTCGGATCCTGAGCTGGTATCCCGCTGGGGGCTTCACGGCACAGGCAGAAACGAACCGGTTCTGACGGTGGGAAATTACGGAAAGGGCAGGACAGTGGATTTCCTCCTGGGTCATGTATGGCCCTTTTATACGGGGCACGGCCTATTGGAAAACACCACCGTATCCATGGAGCCGCCTCAGTTTAAGACAGTGTTGCTGCGCAGCTGCGAGTGGGCGGTTACCGGGAAGGTTACTCTTTGACATATCTTAATAGGAAGAAATCGCGTACTTGAACCGCTAAAGCGGCAGAGAGGATTAAAATGAGCGGAAATTTAAGAGAAGAATTGGCCAGAAGCGGTTTGATCCATCAGCCGCTTTCTGATATATGGGGAAACAGTCTGGAGCAGGAGCGGAAGAAGGACCTTCCACAGGATATTTCTGTAAGGGAAGAAAGACAGCCGTCACCGGCCGGCAGGAGGATATGTTTTACATCGTCTCCGATGACAACGGAGCCTGTGTATACAGCGATCAGGTAAGGCGGGTTACCTTCGGGGGAGAAACCTTCGGCGTTCTGGATTTTACCCCTGTGGAGCAGGATGGCAGATACCATATCCATATGGGGGATTACCGCACGGAGATGTTTCTGATCACCGACGCTATTTGTGACGAGGCGGCATGGAAGGTGCTGAATTTCCTGTTTTGTGAGCGCTGCGGCTATCCGGTTCCGGGAAGGCATGGACTTTGCCATATGGATATGATGGCGAAGCATAAGGGCAGGCAGCTGTCTTTCTGCGGCGGCTGGCATGATGCGGGGGATCTGTCCCAGCAGGTGATCCACACGGCGGAGACAGTGGATGCCCTGTATCGGCTGGCGGATACGGTGAAGGAGAAGGATATTGTCTTTTATAAGCGTTTGATGGAGGAAGCGGCCTGGGGCCTGGAGTTTGTGCTGCGGACCAGGTTTGGGGACGGCTATCGGGGAACCAGTGCCGGCCTGGTGCGGTGGACCAATGGCATCCTGGGAGACGGGGATGATATTGAAGCCAGAGTACATAATCATGCCTTCGAAAATCTTATGTGCAGCGCCATCTGTTCCCGGGCGGCTTTGGCTCTGGAGGCGGAGGATCCGGAGCTGGCTTTCCGCTGCCGTGAGGCAGCGGCAGAGGACTTTCGATTTGGAATGGAACGGTATCTGGAAAAGGGAATGGAGCTGCCCATTATATGGGAGCACACTTACCAGTCTTCCGGATCCCAATATGCCGCGGTGATCGTGCTGGCGGCAGCAGCTCTGTATGCCTCCGCCAAACAGGAGAGCTATCGGGATACCGCCTGGGAGTATGTACAGTATCTGCTGGCCTGCCCTTTCATCTTTTTGCAGGAAATCATTCCTCAGGAATCAGGGAGCTGGCGGTGGGAGAGTATTATATGCCCTTTATGAAGGCGCTGCTACAGTTTTTCACGGATCGGATTCCTCCGGTAAAGAAGGAGGAAACCATGGAAATTATGGCCATGCAGCAGGGGGCGAGGCAGGCTGTTGCCGCCCCCGGGGGCTGGATTTTCTGCAGGTTTGGTTGATTTCAGCAGTAACAGGCCGCAGGGGAGACGTTTTCCGTCTTTTTAAAGCCCCTGCTGACGGCGATTATATTCCGATTTTGAGTACAGGTAAAGGGGGAGAAAGAATAAACCATGAGAATATCTTTAAAAGTAATTGATCGATTTGACAATACCATCTGTGTGGCCAGCGGAGAGGATTTTGTGGATTTGGTATGTATGCACAGTTATCAGGAGGGAGACCGGATCGAGCTGACCGCTTCCGAAAAGAACTGCTATCTGAACTGGCAGGTGGATGATGCGCTGGGCGCGGCATTCGTATATATTACCGAAAAGACCGTATCCTACTCCATTCCCTTCGGAGAAAAGAGGATCAGCTGTTCGCCCAAGGTATTCAGCGGAGACAGGCATTACCTGTACGTGGAGGCGGCAAGGCAGGATGAGATTGCGGCGTATCGGAATCTGGCCTTGAATCCGGCGGACCAGCATTGTGACGTGCCCTGTTATCCTCATGCCACTGCAAACGTGGAGACCCGGGGGGAGTCTGTATTTGCCGCGAAGAATGCCATTGACGGCGTGCGGGCCAATCTGTCCCACGGGCAGTGGCCCTATCAGTCCTGGGGCATTAACCGGCAGGACGACGCCGTGATGAAGGTGGATTTCGGCCGCAGGATCAGAACGGGCAGGGCAGTGCTTTACACCCGGTCGGATTTTCCTCACGACAACTGGTGGACACAGGTGACATTAAGCTTTTCTGACGGCAGCAGCCTGGACTTCTCCCTGGAAAAGTCCTCCCGGGGACATGTGCTTGACTTTCCCGAGAAGGAGATTACCTGGATCGAGCTGGGCAGTCTGGTAAAAGCGGACGATCCGTCACCCTTTCCCGCCCTGAGCCAGATTGAGGTGTACGGATTCAATGTGTTATAATAAAAGGAGGAGCAATCTGAAGTATTCCGTGCAGCCCCTTTGTGGGGCACGGTGGCATTTCCTTTTTTTCGCTGTAGAAAGCGATAAAAAAATGGTATATATATGGAAGAGTGCCTATACAATTTGTATAAATCTGGCAACGAATTTACAGGATTTGTACCCATATTTCATAACAAAATAATTGCAAAATTCATCGGATAGTGATAAAATGAATATGCTAATTCCAGTTTACATAGGGAGACGGCTATAAAACAAAAGAGAGGGTAATGGGGAAAATGGAGGGAAAGAAGAGAGTTAGTGTACGGGTAATGTTGATCGCCATGATTGCTCTGCCTGCATTGGTTATTTCGGTGGTGCTTATGTTTTATGCCAAATACTCACTTACCAGCGGGTTAAATACAGAGGCGCTGCAGGGCTTAAGCATGCTGGCCCAGTCTCTGAAGAATTCTTATGCGACTGTGGATGGGGAGTGGTATCTGGATGAAAACGGGGAGCTCTGGAAGGGCGATGAGAATCTCACTGCCGATATGGAGGAGATTGACGGATACACAGCCGGCAGTGATGCGGACGTGACCATCTGCTACGGCAAGACCAGAAGGCTGACCTCCCTCAGGGACAGCAAGACGGGTGAGCGTATTCTGGGAACGGACATTTCCGACGAAGTCTGGTCGGCGGTACAGAGGGGCGAGAGGTATGAGACCACGGACATAGTAATAAACGGTTTGAAATATGTGGCCGTTTATATTCCTCTGGAGGATGATTCCGGCAAGATAATCGGTGCGGTGTTTGCCGGAATGCCGCTGACGGACGTAAATGAGTTTATCAACGCCAAGGTAGGCAGTTTTATCGGCATCAGCGTCATAATGCTGATTATCGTATGCGTACTGGGAATCCTTGAGGCTACCCATATGGCAAACGCCATTGTGAAGGCAAAGAACGTGGTTGGGGTTCTGGCTTCCGGTGACCTGGGCGCCAAAGTGGATCAGAAGATACTGGCCCGCAGTGATGAGATCGGCGACATGGCAAGGGCGGTGGAGGGCCTTAACGATAAGCTGAACGAGATTGTGGGCAATCTGCAGAGATCCGCAAATACCCTGTTTGAGGCGGGGAACGGACTGGAGGAAATGGCAAAGCAGTGCAGTAATACGACGGACGATGTGAGCCGTGCCGTGGAGGAGATCTCCAAGGGGGCGGTATCCCAGGCGGAAGAAATTCAGAATGCGTCCAATGAGATTGTTGCAATGGGAGCGACAATTGAGGATATTGTAGAGAATGTAAATGATCTGACAGAAGCGTCCGAGGCAATGGGCAGGGCTGGGACGCAATCTACGGAGACCATGCTGAACCTGAGCGCTTCCAGCGACCGGACGGTGAATGCCATCGGGAATATCGGCAATCAGATCCGCCTGACCAATGAATCGATCAATCAGATCAGTATGGCTACGGAGCTGATTACTTCTATTGCGTCCCAGACCAATCTGCTTTCCCTGAATGCTTCCATTGAGTCGGCAAGGGCCGGAGAAGCAGGAAGAGGCTTCGCGGTGGTTGCTACCGAGATTCAGAAGCTTGCAGTGCAGTCCAATGACGCCGCGGTGGAGATCCAGCAGATTATCGGTACTCTGATCAGTGAATCCGAGCGAACCATGGAGGAGATGAAGGAGGCGGAGGTCCTGATGCGGGAGCAGCAGGAGAAGCTGAGTGATACCAAGGAGAAGTTCGGGGAGGTAAGTACCGGAATCGATGTTTCCAGAGAGGGAACCGAGCAGATTCGTGTATGTGCGGATTCCTGCAACAGTGCCAGAGCTTCGGTTATCGACGTTATATCCAATTTGTCCGCAATTTCCGAGGAGAATGCGGCTTCGGCCGAAGAGACCACGGCTTCCATGCAGGAGCTGAATGCTACCATTAATTTGCTGTCGGAGGAAGCGACAAAGCTGAAGGATCTTTCCGTAACGCTGAATGAGGATATGAAGTTTTTCAAGATGGCGTAACAATGGCAGAGTATATGCAGTCAGAGTTTATGGGATGCGCTCTGGAACGGGAGTAAAGAGGTGTTGAGATGAAAATAGAGCGTGTAGATGAAAAAACAGTCAAGTGCTTTTTATCTAATGAAGAACTGGAAGAATATGATATTGATTACAAGGACTTTATCATGCGCAGTGAGAAGGCCAGAGAGGTAGTGCAGGAGATCATAGAACAGGCTACGGAGGAGGTTGGCTACACACCACCCAAGTTTGCCTTTGACCTGCAGATTATGGTGGTCGCGGATCAGGGGCTTGTCCTGACATTTTCCGACAAGGATCCGGACGTGAATGATAACAGTCAGCTGATGGAGTGTCTGAAGGAAATGAAACGTATTCTGCAGAAGACCAGGGAAGCCACCGAACAAATGGCACCTGGAGCGGCAAACGGAGCAAAGCAGGCACCTGCTCCTCCCAAACCGGAGGAAGCCATCTTTGTCTTTTCCAGCCTCCGCAATGTCATAAGCTATGCGAAGATACTGCCTGCGAATCTGCGTGTGGACAGTATACTGTATAAGCGGGATGATTTATATTATCTGCACCTGCTGAGGGGCCATGCCGCTTATGACCGCTACAGCAGGGCCTGCATTCAGGCAATGGAGTACGGTGCGTTGTATGCGGCGGACGAGATCAGTCTTTTGCAGTTGAGAGAACATGGTTCCTGCCTGATTCCGGAGAAAGCCGTTAAAAAGCTGAGAATATGAGTTATAAAGACAATCCCTGCGGTACATATGTGCTGCAGGGATCTTTGTTATGACGGCATACCGTATTTCATGGTGCGTTTGGCGGCGCACACTTCCAAGTATGACGGGTATGGCGTTAGTCTGATAGCCTGCATGTGTGCCGGTGCCGAAAGCGATAAAGCTACTCAAATTGAGAATTGTAAAGCTTATTATAGAACCCGCCCTGGTCCATGAGCTCCCGGTGGCTGCCCTGCTCCACAATATTGCCATGATTCACTACCAGGATCCGATCCGCATGTTGGATGGTAGAAAGACGGTGAGCAATGACAAAGCAGGTTTTTCCTGCCATTAATTCCCGCATTGCTGCCTGGATCCGGCGTTCCGTTCCGGTGTCCACATTGGAGGTTGCTTCGTCGAGAATCAACATTCTGGCATCATACAGCATGGAACGCGCGATGGTCAGCATCTGCTTCTGCCCTTTGGAAATATTACCCCCGTCCTCGCTGATTACGGTATCATAGCCTTCCGGCAGCTGCATGATATAGTGGTGTATTTTTGCTGCTTTGGCGGCTGCCACCACCTCGTCCCTGGTGGCGCCTTCTTTGCCATAGGCTATGTTGTCATATATGGTTCCGTGAAAAAGCCAGGTGTCCTGCAGGACCATAGCGTAGGCCCTTCGCAGGCTGCCCCTTGTCAGGGAACGGATTTCCTGTCCGTCCACCCGTATTTCGCCGGTATTGGCATCGTAGAAGCGCATCAGCAGATTGATGACCGTGGTCTTCCCGGCGCCGGTAGGGCCCACAATTGCAATCAGCTTTCCGGCCTCTGCCTTTAAGTTAAAATTCTGCAGAATAATCTTATCCGGCACGTAGCCGAAGGAAACCTTTTCGATCTCCACATCCCCCCGCACATTGGTCAACGGCAGGGCATCCTCCCCGTCTGCAGCCTCCTCCGCCTCGTCAAGCAGGCGGAAGACCCGTTCTGCCGCGGCCAGGGCGGAATAAATTTCATTGACAATGTTTGCAATCTCGTTGATAGGACCGGAAAATTTCCGGGAGTACAGTACAAAGGAGGAAATCTGTGCCAGGCTTACAATGTCCTTTAAGTAGAGTACGGAGCCGAACATTCCCAGGAGTGCCAGTCCCAGGTTATTGATGGAGTTCATGGTGGGACCGATGGTCATACTGTAATGGTTGGCCCAGTAAAAGGCCTCCGAGGCCTCAAGATTAATGTTTTCAAATTTATCCAGGACCGTGGTCTCTCTGGCATAGGCCTGGATGGTTTTCTGCCCGGAGAACATTTCTTCCACATAGCCGTTCATTTTGCCATAGGCGGCGGAGCGTCTGGCAAAGAGGGGGCGGGTCTTCTTTCCCATATAGCGGGTATAGAAAACGGATAGCGGTATGGTAATCAGCACCATCAGGGATAAGAGAGGGCTGATATAGATCATCATGGCCAGGGAACCCGCCACGGTTACCACGCTGGTCATAATCTGTACTATATCCGTGGAAATACTGGTACTGAGGACGTCAATGTCGTAGGATACCCGGCTGATAATGTCCCCTGCGGCGTGGCGGTCAAAATAATTTACCGGCAGCTTCATCAGCTTGTAAAACACATCGGAGCGCATCTGCCGGGCAATGTTCCGGCCAACCTGCATCATCAGGAAATGAATGAGCAGGGTCAGGACGGAGGAGCTGATATAAAAGATCAGCATCAGACGGGCATAGTACCAGACTCTTTGAAAATTCACCTTTCCCGCGCCGGCGGCGGCCTCGTCGATGGCTTCCCCTGCCAGGGACGGTCCTACCAGCGCCAGGAGGTTGCTGCCAATACACAGGAGGGCAATGATAATCATCAGAGCCCGATAGCGGGTGACATAGCGCCAGATGCGCAATAGTGTTCCCCTGGCGTCTTTTGGTTTTTCTTTTTTGGTATCACGCTGGCCTCTTGCCATGGCAGTTTGTTCTCCCTTTCCGTATTATCGCATATGGGCAATTGCAAAACGCTCATTTGTAAGCAGATTTCCGCAATTACCAAATCAGCTCATTTGTGCCGTACAGATGTCCCGGTAAACGGGGCAGGTCCGCTGTAACTCCTCGTGCTTCCCATAACCGATGATCCGGCCTTCTTCCAACACCAGAATATTGGTCAGGTTCATGATGGAGCTGGCTCTTTGTGCCACCATAATCAGCGTGGTATCCCCCAGCTCCTGCTGTATGGACCTTCGCAGGGAGGCATCGGTTTTGTAGTCCAAAGCACTGGAGGAATCATCCAGAATCAGGATTTCCGGGCGGGCTGCCACGGCTCTGGCAATTAATGTCCGCTGCTTCTGGCCGCCGCTTAAATTTGCTCCCTTAATATCTGCCATGTAGTCATATTTTTCCTCAAGCCCTTCGATAAAGTCCGAAAGATTGGCAATTTCCGCTGCATGGGCGGTCTGGGCCTCCGTGACCTCCCGCCCGAAAGCGATATTTTCCCGAAGGGTGTCGTTGAAAATCGTGTCGTTCTGGAGAGCTATGCCAAATTTTCTGCGCAGCGCGTCCTTTTCGTAGGTACGCACGTCACGGCCGTCTATGTAAATACCACCCTGGCCACAGTCGTAAAAGCGCATCAGCAGATTGAGGATTGTGGTTTTGCCGCTTCCGGTGGCTCCGATGATGCCCAGAGATTCACCGTGTTTGACGGCAAAGCTGATGTCCGTCAGACATTTCTCCTGCACACTGCCTGCAAACTGTTCCGAGGGCTGGCTGTCCGCGGTATCATGGTAGGCAAAGCTCACATGGTCGAACAGAATGTGGGCATCGGTCTCCAGCCGGTTCTCCTCCCCAAAGGGCAGTACAGGCTGGTCATCCTCCGCGTCCAGAATGACCTGGATGCGGTCTGCGGAGGCAGTAGCCTTGGACATCATCATAAAGATCCGGTTCAGCCCCATGACACCCTGCAGGATCATGTTAAAGTAGGTCAGGAAGGCCAGAATCACGCCGGGCTCGATCACACCGTCGTTCACCCGCCGGGCGCCTACGATGACCACCAGGGTGAGGCCGATATTCAGAAACAGCTGCATTATGGGGCCGGGCATTGCCATGGTGACACCGGCCTTAATGTCGGCGGCGGTCATATCCCGGTTCACACCGTCAAACCGCCGTTTCTCATATTCTTCTTTGGAAAGGGCCTTGACCACGCGGATACCGGTAATATTTTCCCGCATGACCCGGACGATGCCGTCCACACCCCGCTGAACCTTGTCGTACAGCGGTATGCCGTGTCGGGTCACGATGTAGATAATCGTGCCCAGAACAGGAACCATCACACAGAGGATGCCGGACAGGGCAGGATCCATGGTCATGGTGACAACAATGCCCCCCAGCAGCATGACCGGGGCGCGGATCCCCATGGCCTGCATGGAGACAATGAAATTCTGCACATTGTAGGAATCGGAGGTCATGCGTGAGGTCAGGGAGGGAAGGCCGAAGCGGTCAAACTGAGTACCCGACAGGTTCACGGTCTTCTGAAACAGATCATGCCGCAGGCTTTGAATGCAGTCCCGTCCGGTGGCAATAGCTTTGTGATTTGCAAGAATGTTAAGGCTGCGCACCATAAAGGCTGCGCCGATCATGGCCAGGCCCCAGGCAAAGACCATGAGGACTTTTTTGGTGGGTACTACGTCGTCAATGATATGCTCCAGAATGTAGGGAATCATCAGCTCTCCCAGGGCGGCCAGAGTCTTTATGGATACGCCGCCGGTGATCCGTTTCCAGTGTTTTTTCATATAGTGAAGTATCAGGTGCATGATTCGCCGGTCCTTTCCATTCGCAAATATTTTCCCCGGAGATCCCAGGCCTGCCCCGCACGGACCGGCAGAATGACCTCTGCACTGTCGATGCCGCCGCGTCCGGCGCATATAAGCCGTTCTTTATATTATATCGGCATACCGACGGATCGTCAAGGGTTCCGCGCCGGCAAGCATGGCGCCTGATGTGAGCGGTATTTATTCTGCCGGGATACGGTTGATGGTACGCCTTGAGCGGCGGGTGTAAAATATCTTGACAAACATTCTGTATCGCACTACAATTAGCACATAGTCAAAGACAGGGAAGAGGGTTAGTACAGGTTTGAAAGCATTTCAGAGAGAAGGCGTGGCGGACGCGGCGGTGCGAAGCACGGCTGTGGATGCGGCTGAGAGGCCTTTATGCGGAAGAGCCTGGAACCTGCCTCGGAGTCTCGTATGAGCTGTGAGCATTGCCGGTAAGGGAAAGGCAGTGCGGACAGGAAATACGACGCAGGCCGGCGTTAAAGGCAGATGAGATGGATGCCAGGGCATCAATCAGGGTGGTACCGCCGAGCTTTCGGTCCCTTTGCGGGGTCGCAGCCCGGCGTTTTTTAGTATGTAAGAAGCCGCCTGTGCGGCAGAAGGTGAGGTAAACGGAAATGGGAAAAGAAGGAAAAGACACAGCAAACAAGATGGTGCAGGAGATCACTTCCATGGAGGTGGATTTTGCCCAGTGGTACACGGACGTGGTGAAAAAGGCGGAGCTGTGCGACTACACGTCTGTGAAGGGCTGCATGGTGATTAAGCCCGCCGGATATGCCATCTGGGAGCTGATGCAGAAGCAGATGGACGCCATGTTCAAGGAGACGGGGGTGGAAAATGTATACCTGCCCATGTTCATACCGGAATCCCTGCTGGAGAAGGAAAAGGACCATGTGGAGGGCTTTGCCCCCGAGGTGGCCTGGGTGACTCACGGGGGACTACAGCCCCTGCAGGAAAGGCTCTGTGTCCGTCCTACCTCCGAAACCCTGTTCTGTGATTTTTATAAAAATGACATTCATTCTTACAGGGATCTTCCCAGGGTTTATAACCAGTGGTGTTCCGTGGTCCGCTGGGAGAAGGAGACCAGGCCCTTCCTGCGCTCCAGGGAGTTTTTGTGGCAGGAGGGCCATACTGCCCATGCCACTGCGGAAGAGGCGGAGGCGCGGACCATTCAGATGTTGGATCTTTATGCGGATTTCTGTGAGCAGGTCCTGGCGATTCCTGTGATTAAGGGACAGAAGACCGAAAAGGAAAAGTTTGCGGGGGCTCAGGCGACCTACAGTATTGAGGCGCTGATGCACGACGGGAAGGCGCTGCAGTCCGCTACCAGCCATAATTTCGGTGACGGCTTTGCCAGAGCCTTTGGCGTTCAGTTCGCCGATAAGGACAATACCTTAAAATATGTGTATCAGACCTCCTGGGGAGCGACCACCCGTCTGATCGGCGCACTGATTATGGTGCATGGGGATAATGAAGGTTTGGTACTGCCGCCTAAGGTGGCTCCTGTCCAGGTGTGTATCATTCCTGTTCAGCAGAAGAAGGAAGGGGTCCTGGAAAAGACATATGAGCTTCGGGACCGGCTGAAAAAGGATTTCCGGGTGAAGGTGGATGACAGTGAGAAGTCACCGGGGTATAAATTTGCCGAGGCGGAGATGAGAGGCTATCCTATCCGGGTGGAAATCGGGCCCAGGGACATGGAGGCAGGCAGATGCGTGATCTGCAGGCGGGACACCAGGGAAAAGACGGAGGTTGCCCTGGAAGAGCTGGAAGAGACGGTGGGCAGGCTGATGGAGACCATTCAGACGGAGATGCTGGAAAGGGCCAGAAAGCATATGGAGGAGCATACCTATAAGGCTTCCTGTATGGAAGAGTTTGAGCGCCTGTTTGACGAGAAGTCCGGTTTCGTGAAAGCCATGTGGTGCGGTGACCGGGAGTGTGAGGATAAGATCAAGGAGAAATTAAGCGTCACCAGCCGCAATATTCCCTTTGTCCAGGAGCAGATTGCAGATACCTGTGTCTGCTGTGGTAAGCCTGCCAAAAAGATGGTATACTGGGGGAGGGCTTATTAAAGGAAACGCTGATGAAAGCGATTCCTGCAAATCCGTACGCATCCAAAAGTAAAATATTGGCAGCGATAAAATAAATAACAGCGCAGAAAAGAGGATACTATGATTAATAAAACATTTCCCATATCAATGCCGGGTTCCCTTCCCGGGGCAAGGCTGACGGTATATATTCAGGAGCATTATGATGAGATCCGTATTGACAGGCGTCCTCTGGTACTGGTCTGCCCCGGGGGAGCCTATGCCTACACCTCCCCCAGGGAGGGGGAAGTGCTGGCCATGCAGTTTCTGGCCATGGGCTGTCATGCCGCCGTGCTTCAATACTCCTGTGCACCGGCCAGGTATCCGGCGGCGCTGCTGGAGGAGGCTTATGCCATGACTTTGATCCGGCAGCATGCGGAAGAATGGTATGTGGATCCGGAGGGTGTGATTGTCCTGGGCTGTTCGGCAGGCGGGCATCTGGCGGCCAGTCTGGGTACCCTTTGGCAGGAAGACTTTCTGGCCGGAGCCTTTGACCTTGGGCCTGAGGATCGGAGGATACTGCGCCCTGACGGTTTGATCCTCTGCTATCCTGTTATTACCGGAGGAAAATATGCCCACAGAGGTTCTTTTGAAAATCTGCTGGGACCCGAGGAAGGGGCGGAAGAACGCTGTGAGGATGCGGCCAGCCTGCTGTCCGGCCTTTCCCTGGAAAACAGGGTGACGAAGGATACACCGCCCGCCTTTATCTGGCATACGTTTACCGACAATGCCGTGCCGGTGGAAAATTCGTTGCTTTTTGTAAGCGCACTGCACGGGGCAGGAGTTCCCACGGAATTCCATATGTATCCGGTGGGCGGGCACGGCCTCAGCCTTGCCAGCCGCCTGACCGCACATAGGGACGGCAGTGCCCTTCAGGCGGAGTGCACCTCCTGGATTTTACTGGTGCACACCTGGATCGAGAGCAGATACGTGAAGGATGGTTGCTGATGAATTATATCGTATTGGATCTGGAGTGGAACCAGAGTATAACCGACACGGAAAAGATACCGGGGCTTTCTTTCGAAATCATTGAGATCGGGGCTGTCATGCTGAATGACACATATGTCATGGTACATGAATTCAGCCGCCTTGTCAAACCGAAGGTGTATCATGAGATGAACCAGATCACAAGCAAGCTTGTTCATCTCCAGATGCAGGAGCTTCAGCGGGGGGATCCCTTTGAGAAGGCAGCAGGGGATTTCCTGAAATGGTGCGGTTCTGAGGAGCATATATTCTGTACCTGGGGGAGTATGGATCTGACGGAGCTCCAGAAAAATATGCAGTTTTACAATATGACAGCCTTGTCAGACGGGCCGATGGCCTTTTTGGATGTGCAGAAGCTGTTCAGTCTTGCCTATGAGGACGGAAAGTCCCGGCGGGCATTGGAGTATGCCGTGGATAAGCTGGAAATAGAAAAGGATATTCCTTTTCACAGGGCTTTCAGTGATGCTTATTATACGGCAAAGCTGTTGAAAATGATTGCGGAACAGCATGGGGAGGTAATGCAGTATCTTTCCTATGATTTGTTTCACCTGCCCCGCAGCAGGGAGCAGGAGGTCAGGGCCCGGTTTCCGGATTATACAAAGTATATATCCAGAGAGTTTGATACCAAGGAAGAGGCTTTGGAGGACGGGGAAGTAACCTCCAGTAAATGTTTTCTTTGCCGCCGTAATCTGAAAAAGAAGCTGAAATGGTTTACGCCTAACGGGCGGCATTATTATTGCCTGGCGTACTGTGAAAAGCATGGCTATTTGAAAGCAAAGATCAGAGTCCGCAAAGCAGAGGGCGGAAGGGTCTATATCGTGAAGACGACCAGGTTTATAACGCCGGAGGAGGCCGCTAAGCTGAAAAACCGCAGCATGCTGGTGAAGAGGCAGAACCAGAAGCACCACTGAAAATAAGCCTAAAAGTCATAGTCCCGGAACCTGTTTGGACGTTTGGGTTTCTTTTTGTTGTTTCTACGCCAATTCCGGCGCATTCTTCTGAAAGAAATATGGTAATTCTTCAGGATTGCCCGGACAAGGCACAGAATGACGAAGGCGGCGGCAATGCCTGCAAGCACGGTTAATACCCGTACAATATTGATAAATACGACGGATTTGCCGGATGGTGCCTCTTCCGGGGTTTCCCGGGCACCGTCTCCCTCGGGCTGAGTGCCGAAGACATGAGTATCGCTGCTATCCTGTACGAAATCCACGCGCACGGTGCCGATGTCCACGCCATGGTATTTGTACGTGATAATGGCAGCCTGGTCATCGCTGTCCGTCTCATAGCTGACTATGGAGTCCGTGTCGTCAAGCGTGGCGGTTCTGGGCATGATGATGAAATCATCCCGGTTCAGGGCCAGTAACGGTTTGGAATTGCCGAAAATATCTTTGCCGCCGTAAAATGCGCGGAAGTCGTCCATGTTGTATTTTGTTTCCGCCTGGGATACGTTGACCTTGTCGAAATTGCTGAAGCCATAGTTAAAAAGGGCTATGGTATCCTCATACTGCATGGGGGATTCGTCCCGCATAACGACGCAGATCAGCCGCATGCCGTCTTTTTCCGCACAGGATACCAGGCAGTATCTGGCCGCATTGGTGTAACCCGTTTTGCAGCCTGTGAGGTATTCGTAGGCGTAGGTTCCGCCGGGAATGATCTGCATGTTGTTATTTTCCCGTTTTGTCTCCGGGATGGTGTCGGAAGCCGGTATTTCCAGCCGTCTGGTCAGTGTGATTTTACACAGCATCTCATTGGCAAAAAAAGCGCGCCCGATCATTGCCAGATCGTAAGCGGTAGTATAGTGGTTTTCGTCGGGAAGGCCGTTGGGGTTTGCAAAATGTGAGTTCAGGCAGCCAAGTTCCTCCGCCCGCCTGTTCATGATGCCGGCAAAGACACTCCAGTCGGTAGTGGCGGAGATATGCTCGGCCACGGCATAAGAGACCTCGTTGGCCGACCGGATGAGGATTGCATTCAGGCATTGTTCCATGGTCAGCTGCTGACCCACATCCATGGCAATGTGATTGCTGTCCCTGGGAGTGTCAAAGACGGCATCATGGGAAAACGTGACAACCTCGTCCAGAGAGCATTGCTCCGCGGCAATCAGGGTTGTGAGAATCTTGGTAGTGCTGGCAGGATATTCTTTCTGATGTATATTTTTGGAATACAGGACGGTGCCGGTGTCAGCCTCCATAAGAATGGCGGATTCTGCCGTTACCACAGGACCCGTGGGCCAGTTGGGTACCTCGTTGGACTGAACGGCCATGGCACGCTGGGCAGCTATGCGGTCATCCAGGGTCAGTTCGTCAGCGCGGGCGGAAACTCCCCGGGAGAGGAACAGACTGCATGCGCAGGCAAGGGCCGTTAAAAGGGCAGTATATTTCTTTCTGTTATTTGATTTATCAAAATGCGTCATGAACCCACCTCACAGGGACATTATAGCAGAGAAAAATCCGCTTTGCCAGATGAGTCTTTTATTTTATAAATTTTTAAGGTATAACTTTCCTTTTTCATACTTCTACGGTATAATGGTCGATAGGCTGGTCAGGCTGAAGAGAGGCGCATAATGAGATTAAAAAATATTACAGGCTCCAGGGAGGTCGTCGCCGGGAGTCCTTATGTTGTACAGGAATCGATACAGCAATCCTGCCCCGGTACATGGAAGAAAATCTTCGGTAATGATAATCCGGTTTTTATTGAAATCGGTATGGGAAAAGGAAAATTTATACATACTATGGCTAAGGAGCATCCCGACATTAATTATGTGGGAATAGAGAAATATTCCAGCGTCCTGCTGCGGGCAATTCAGAAGATGGAGCAGGAGGAGCTGCCGAATCTGAGGTTTCTGCGCATGGATGCCGGGAATATCGATAAGGTCTTCGGCCCCGGGGAGGTTGACAGGATCTATCTGAATTTTTCGGATCCCTGGCCCAAGGACAGGCATGCCAAAAGAAGGCTTCCCTCGAGGGAATTCCTGGCGCGTTATGACAGGATCTTAAAGCCGGGGGGCAGGCTGGAATTTAAAACCGACAACAGGCAGCTGTTTGATTTCGCGGTGGAAGAGCTGGAGCCCGGGGGCTGGAGGGCAGAAGCGGTGAGCTATGACCTGCACCGGGACGAAAAACTGATGGAAGGGAATGTTATGACGGAATATGAGGAAAAATTTTCCGCCATGGGAAATCCTATCTGTAAATATATTATATATCGGTAAGGGATGGAAGGAAAGATGAAAAAGGATGTTTTGCTCTACGAAGGAAAAAGAAGCCTGTTCAGTATTTTAGGCGCACTTCTTTATGCGGCGGGAATCAATCTTTTTATGGTGCCGTCGGGTCTGTATACCGGGGGGCTGATGGGGATCTGCCAGGTGATCCGTACGGTCCTGGCGGATCTGTTTCATCTGGATTTCAGCAGCTTTGACATAGCGGGTATCATCTATTATGTCATGAATATTCCCATTTTTATTGTGGCCTTCACCAGAATAGGGCGGGCTTTTTTTGCCAAGACATTGCTGGCGGTATCTGCCATGACTGTATTTATGTCCGTAATTCCCGTGGGTGCAGTGTTGGATGACGTGATGGCGTCCTGCGTGGTGGGAGGGATTATCTCCGGTGCGGGAGTGGGGATTATGCTCCGCATGGGCTCCTCGGGGGGCGGCATGGACGTTGTGGCGGTGCTGCTGACCAAGTGGAAGCGGGATTTCAGTGTGGGAAAGGTGACCCTGCTGGTGAATCTGGCGCTGTACGGCACCTGCCTTTTCCTGTTTGATGTGGATGTGGTGCTTTATTCCGTCATTTACGCGGCGGTGTATTCCGTGGCCATGGACCGGATGCACACTCAGAATATCAATGTGGAGGTCAATGTCATCACCAAGGCAGACACCACGGCTCTGGAGAAGGAAGTATTTCATGAGGTGGGAAGGGGCATTACCAAGTGGTCTGCCCTGGGGGCATATACCTATGACCGTTCCCATGTTCTGTATATCCTGCTTTCCAAGTATGAAGTGAACAGGTTGAAAAGCATCATCCACAAGCATGACCCCAATGCGTTTATTGTGGTAAACGAAGGGGTCAGCGTGGACGGAAATTATTTAAAGAAGCTGTGAACAGTGATTTACAGGAAGCGGCCTGCAGTATGGAGGCGCCCTCAGGCATCAGTCCCGGGGGTGCCTGCGTGCTTATCCTGCAGGGCCGCTGCCACAAACCCCTTGAACAGGGGATGAGGCCTGTTGGGGCGGGATTTTAATTCCGGATGTCCCTGAGTGGCCACATAGAAGGGATACTCCGTAATTTCACACATTTCCACGATACGGCCGTCCGGGGAGGTTCCCGACAGGCGCAGTCCCTTTTCGGTAAGGGCGGCCCGATAATCGTTGTTCACCTCATAGCGGTGGCGGTGTCTCTCATAGATTGTTTCCTCGCCGTACAGCGCATAAGCCCTGGAACCCTTGTCCAGTACACAGGGATAGGCTCCCAGCCGCAGGGTGCCGCCGATGTCCTCCACGCCGTTCTGGTCAGGCAGCAATGCGATCACGGGGTGGGTGGTGCCGGGGTCAAGCTCAATGCTGTGGGCATCGTTATATCCCAGCACGTTTCGGGCATATTCCACAATAGTGAGCTGCATACCCAGGCATAGTCCCAGCAGGGGCTTTTTATGAGTGCGGGCGTAACGGATTGCCAGGATCTTACCCTCGATGCCCCGGGAACCAAAGCCTCCGGGAATCAGGATACCGTTCACATCCGACAGAAGCTCTTCCACATTTCCGGGGGTTACCGTTTCGGAATCAATCCATTTGATATGGACGGTGGTATGGTTGCCGATGCCGCCGTGTTTTAAAGCTTCCACAACGCTGATATAGGCGTCGTGGAGGGATACATATTTTCCCACCAGGGCAATCTGCACTTCGTCGGTGGGATGCTTTAAGTCGTCCACCATTTTTTCCCAGTCTTTTAAGTCCGGCTCCGGGCAGTCCAGATGCAGGCACTCGCAGACAGCCTGGGCAAGGTGCTCTTTCTCCATGGCCAGCGGGGCCTCATAGAGATATTCCACGTCCAGATTCTGAAGCACTCTGCTGCTGGGTACGTTGCAGAACAAAGCTATTTTATCCTTGATGCCCTGTTCCAGGGGATGCTCGCTCCGGCAGACTATGATGTCAGGCTGGATTCCCATTCCCTGCAGATCCTTGACGCTGGCCTGGGTGGGCTTTGTCTTCAGCTCCTGGGAAGCGCTCAGGTAAGGAATCAGGGTGACATGGATCAAAACGGCATTTTCATGCCCTACATCATGCTGGAACTGGCGGATGGATTCCAGAAAGGGCTGGCTCTCGATGTCACCTACGGTGCCGCCTACCTCGATAATGGCAATGCGGGTATGGGGATCGGTGAAGTTGCGGTAAAACCGGCTTTTGATTTCATTGGTGATATGGGGAATCACCTGTACGGTGCCGCCGCCGTAATCTCCCCGCCGTTCCTTCTGCAAAACGGACCAGTAGACCTTGCCGGTGGTCACGTTGGAATTCCTGTCCAGGCTTTCGTCGATAAAGCGCTCGTAATGTCCGAGATCCAGATCGGTCTCCGCACCGTCATCGGTAACAAATACTTCGCCGTGCTGGATGGGGTTCATGGTCCCGGGGTCAATGTTGATATAAGGGTCGAATTTCTGCATGGTCACCTTAAAGCCTCTGGCCTTTAACAGCCGCCCCAGAGACGCGGCGGTGATTCCCTTTCCCAGGCCGGAGACTACGCCCCCTGTTACAAATACATATTTTACTGCCATAAGCTCCTCTTTTCTGCATTGCCCAAAGATAATGCCTGTGCCGGGCAATGCGGGGGCACAGGCAGCTTTGCCTATCTCAGTATCTCTTTTTTACCATCTGGACGGGTTCGCTTGTGAGATCCACGCCCAGCTTTTTGTATATCTTAATGTCTACCTCGGAAAGCATTACCGAGGTATGCACCTGACATCCCTTCAGGTTCGGAAGCTGTTCCAGTGCGCGTCTGGCATTGCTGTCTGACGATGCGGCAAGGGAAAGGGCGATCAGTACCTCGTCGGTGTGCAGCCTGGGGTTCCTGCCGCCGAGGTAGCGCACCTTCAGATCCTGAATCGGTTCGATGGCATCCGGCTGGATCAGGCGGATGTCATGATCGATACCGGCCAGATGCTTCAGTGCATTTAACAGCAGGGCAGCGGAAGCCCCCAGAAAGTCCGAGGTCTTGGAGGTAATGATCTCGCCGTCAGGAAGCTCGATGGCAGCAGTGGGAACGCCCAGCTTTTCGGCGCGCCGCCTGCAGGCTACGGTCACCTGTCTGTCGTCGGTGGAAATCTTCGCCTGCTTCATCAGCAGCTCGATTTTGTAAACCTCGTTTTCGGAAGCCTCGTCCCGGATTACCTTGTTTAAGGTGGAGTAATAGCGCCGGATGATTTCCATGTTGGAGGCCTGACAGCAGATCTCGTCGTTTACGATGCAGTTTCCGGCCATATTGACACCCATGTCCGTGGGGGATTTATAGGGATTGCTCCCGTAAATGCCCTCAAAGATGGCGTTAAGTACGGGAAAAATCTCAATGTCCCGGTTATAATTTACGGCAGTTTCCCCGTAAGCTTCCAGATGGAAAGGGTCAATCATATTGACGTCGTTCAGATCCGCGGTAGCCGCTTCATAAGCAAGGTTAATGGGGTGCTTTAAGGGGATATTCCAAATGGGGAAGGTCTCGAACTTCGCGTAACCTGCCTTGATGCCTCTGAGATTGTCATGGTAGAGCTGGGAGAGGCAGGTGGCCATTTTGCCGCTTCCGGGTCCGGGTGCGGTAACCACTACAAGAGGCCTGGTGGTCTCGATGTATTCGTTTCGGCCATAACCGTCCCTGCTGACAATCAGGGGCACGTTGGCGGGATAGCCTTCGATGGTGTAGTGTACATATACCTTAATATTTTTCTTTTCCAGCTTTGCCTTAAACTGATCGGCACTGTTCTGCCCTGAGTAGTGGGTAATGACCACGCTGCCTACATAAAGCCCCTTCTGCAGGAATTCTTCCCGGAGGCGGAGCACGTCCACATCATAGGTAATCCCCAGGTCTCCTCTGACCTTGTTTTTTTCTATATCCGCGGCACTGATAACGATGACAATTTCCGCACAGTCAGAGAGCTGCAGCAGCATCTGCAGCTTGGAATCGGGAGAAAAGCCGGGAAGAACCCGGGAGGCATGATAGTCGTCAAACAGCTTCCCCCCGAATTCCAGATAGAGCTTGTCCCCAAACTGGCGGATCCGCTCCATGATATGTTTGGATTGCATCTTTAAATATTTTTCATTGTCAAAACCGATGTTCATTGTCATTCTGTCCTTTTGTGTTCTGTAGTTCTTACATGATAGAAGTTCAGCGAATGCAGGCATCCGCCGGCTGCGCAGCGAATGCAGGCATCCACCTGCTGCGCAGCGAATGCAGGCATCCCTCGGCTGCGCAGCGAATGCAAGCTCGAAAAACCTGCGGTTTTCCTCGCTGTTCGTTGCACTCACATAGTCCTGTCCGCATAAGCAGGCCCGATCCTGCAAGCAGGTCGTGCCTGTTTATGCGGCAGGACTGCATTCGTTGCTTATGCGTTCATGATACCACAAAAAGGCGGCGGGTGGAATAATAAAGTTTAGAATTCTTTCACATTTATGCTATTGATTTATCGACTGCCAATCTCTATAATAAAATAGGTTCTGTGGCATAATTGATGGGAATACTGATATTGGAAGAATGCAGAAATGGAGTTGCTATGAATAATCAAATGAACGAATACGACAACGGGAACCGTGGGGGTGGGCCCGGAGGCGGCGGAAATAATAATAACGGCGGAAATAACAGGAACGAACCTCCAAAGTGGCCAGGGATTGTGACCTTGCTTCTGGCGGGCCTGACGGTGATCCTGATTATTGTTTTCTGCATGAATTTTTTCTTCGGAAGCAGTGCAGAGGGAGAAGAGGTTTCTTATACCCGGTTTCTCCAGTATGTGGAGGAAGGGGCGGTAGAAAGTGTTGAGGTTCGCTCCTCGGGAGAGGTATATTTCAATCTGAAACGGGATGAGACCCA
The DNA here is from genome assembly GCA_910577035.1 of uncultured Acetatifactor sp. Classification (GTDB taxonomy): domain Bacteria; phylum Bacillota; class Clostridia; order Lachnospirales; family Lachnospiraceae; genus Acetatifactor. Next base: position 28,655 of record CAJTKW010000024.1, on the reverse strand, counting down.
GGAGGATACCGGTGTCCGTTATCCCGGCCTGCTGCCGGGCTTTTCCCAGCAGGCAATTCAGAGACGGTATTATACCATGCTGATGGAAGATGCCAATACTCTGACGGCGCGGCTGGAGGAGCACGGGATCGACGGACATTATGTTCCCCGCAGGAATTCCACGATTCTGGATATTTTGATTTCCATCGTACTGCCGATCCTGCTGATGTGGCTGCTGCTGAGTCTGATGTTCCGCAAAATGGGCGGAGCCGGCGGGCCCATGGGGGTAGGTAAGAATAATGCCAAGGTTTATGTGCAGAAAGAGACGGGGGTTACTTTCAAGGATGTGGCCGGCGAGGACGAGGCCAAGGAGTCCCTGGTGGAGGTGGTGGATTTCCTTCATAATCCCGGGAAATATTCAAAAATCGGTGCAAAGCTGCCCAAGGGCGCTCTGCTGGTGGGCCCTCCCGGAACGGGAAAGACGCTCCTGGCAAAGGCTGTGGCCGGTGAGGCCCATGTGCCGTTTTTCTCCCTTACGGGTTCCGATTTCATTGAGCTGTATGTGGGCGTGGGAGCCAGCCGTGTGCGGGATCTGTTCAAGGAGGCCAATAAGAACGCACCCTGCATCATATTTATTGACGAGATAGACGCGATTGGCAGAAGCCGTGACTCCAAGTACGGCGGCGGTAACGAAGAGCGCGAGCAGACACTGAACCAGCTCTTGTCGGAAATGGACGGATTTGACACATCCAAGGGCATTCTGGTCCTGGGCGCCACGAACCGTCCGGAAATTCTGGATAAGGCGCTGCTGCGCCCCGGACGTTTTGACAGAAGAATCATTGTGGATAAGCCGGATTTGAAGGGACGTGTGGAGATCCTGAAGGTTCATTCCAAGGATGTGAAGATGGATGAGTCGGTGGATCTGGATGCCATTGCCCTTGCCACCAGCGGCGCGGTAGGCTCCGACCTTGCCAACATGATTAACGAAGCAGCCATTAACGCGGTGAAGGAGGGCAGGGAGTATGTCTGCCAGAAGGATTTGTTTAATGCCGTGGAAGTGGTGCTGGTGGGCAAGGAAAAGAAGGATCGTATCATGAGCAGGGAGGAGCGCAGGATTGTTTCCTACCATGAGGTGGGCCATGCGCTGATCAGTGCCCTGCAGAAGAATTCCGAGCCGGTACAGAAGATTACCATTGTACCCCGGACCATGGGTGCGCTGGGATACGTTATGCACGTGCCGGAGGAAGAAAAGTATCTGAACACCGAGGCCGAGCTGAGGGATATGCTGGTAAGCCTGGTGGGCGGACGCGCCGCCGAGGAGATCGTTTTCGAGACGGTGACTACAGGAGCGGCAAACGATATAGAGAAGGCTACGGATATTGCACGCAATATGGTAACCCGTTACGGTATGAGCAGGAAATTCGGACTGGTAGGGCTGGCTACCGTTGAAAGCCAGTACCTGGAGGGCAGGACGGAGCTGAACTGCAGTGACAGCACGGCGGCAAAAATAGACGCGGAGGTCGTGGAAATCCTGAAGGAAAGCTACGATAAGGCCCTGGCCCTGCTGCGGGAGAATCGTGACGTGATGGATAAGCTGGCGGAATTCCTGATTGAGAAGGAGACGATTACCGGCAAGGAGTTTATGGAAATTTTCCGCAGGGAAAAGGGTATTGCCGAGCCGGCGGAAGAGGGAGGCACTTCCCGGGAACAGGGCTCCTTTGAGGAGAAGCCTTCCGCGGAGAATACAGTGATTGAAAATACAGTGATTGAAATGCCGGGGCCGGTGGCGGTGCCGGAGCCTGTAAGGATGCCGGATGCCGGATCCGGGGAGCAGGCCCCGCCAAAGACATCCGGGCCGGAAGGCCGGATGCCGTCGGAAGCTTCCGAACCTGAGGCACGGGGGCAGTCCGTCCCGGGGGAACCCGGAGCCTCTGCACCGAAGGATCCCGCCCGGGAATCCGGCCCTGCAGGACGTTTTTCCAATGGCAGGATTGATTCCCCCAGGCAGTGAATGAAATGATACAGAAAGCGGTTCTTTCTTTCGGGAAGGAACCGTTACATTTTGTATTTATGCAGGCCGCCTTGCCGGCCCCGGGATTTTGAACAGTGACATGGGAGGATAGTATGTTTCACTTTGATGAAGAGCTGAAAAAGCTCCCCAAAGAGCCGGGAGTCTATATTATGAGGGATGACAGAGATGTCATATTGTATGTCGGCAAGGCTGTCAACCTGTATAACCGCGTGCGCTCTTATTTCCGGGAAAACATTGGCAGGGGACCTGCCATTGACAAAATGGTAACTTTGATTGCCCGGTTTGAATATATCGTCACCGATTCGGAGCTGGAAGCCCTGGTTCTGGAGAACAACCTGATTAAAGAGAATTCTCCCAAGTACAATACTTTGCTGAAGGATGATAAGACATATCCCTATATCAAGGTTACTGTAGGGGAGGATTATCCACGGATTCTCTTTTCCCGGACCATGAAAAAGGACAAATCCCGATATTTCGGGCCTTATACCAGTGCGGCGGCGGTACGGGATACCATCGACCTGCTGAGCAAGCTTTACCGCCTGCGGACCTGTAACCGCAGTCTGCCCAGGGACATCGGCCTGGAGCGCCCCTGCCTGAACTATCACATCAAGCAATGCCTCGCACCCTGCGGCGGCTATGTGGATAAGGAGCAGTATCGGGAGCAGGTGGGCAGGGCGCTGGAATTTCTCAACGGAAATTATAATGTGATTCTCCGGGAGCTGGAAGGAAAGATGAAGGCGGCGGCGGAAAAGCTGGATTTCGAGGGGGCGGCTGCTTATCGTGATCTTTTCAACAGCGTGAAGCAGGTGTCCCAGAAACAGAAAATGACCGATAATGTGGGAGAAGACAAGGACATTATTGCGCTGCATCAGGATCGGTCAGAGGCGGTAGTGCAGGTGTTTTTTGTCAGAGACGGGAAACTGATCGGCAGGGAACATTACTATATGACGCACGTGTCATATGAAGAAAAAGATGTGTCAGGCGAGATGTCGGAAGACGGCGCGACGAAAACAAAGGCAGAAATACTGGAGAATTTTGTAAAGCAGTTTTATGCCGGCACGCCGTTTATTCCCCGGGAGCTGATGCTGCAGTATGAAATTGAGGACCGGGAGCTGATTGAAAAGTGGCTTTCCCAGCGCAAGGGAGGAAAGGTTCATGTCCGTGTGCCCAAGATCGGCTCCAAGGAAAAGCTGGTGGAGCTGGCGGCCGAGAATGCCAGGCACATTTTAGAGCAGGATCGGGAAAGGCTGAAGCGGGAAGAAGGGCGCACCATCGGAGCCGTCAAGGAGATTGCGGGTATTCTGGGGCTGGAGCGGATCGAGCGCATGGAGGCCTTTGATATATCCAATATCAACGGGTTTGAAAATGTCGGCTCCATGGTGGTGTTTGAAAAGGGCAGGCCCAAGCCCAGCGACTACCGGAAGTTTCGCATCAAGACGGTGTCCGGTCCAGACGATTATGCCTGTATGAGAGAGGTGCTTACAAGAAGGTTTACCCATGGTATGGAGGAGAGAGAGGAGCTGGAGGAGAAGGATCTGGACCATGTGTATGGCAGCTTTACAAAGTTCCCGGATCTTCTTATGATGGACGGCGGCAGGGGCCAGGTCAATATTGCGCTGTCCGTGCTGGATGAGCTTCATATCCATATTCCTGTCTGCGGTATGGTCAAGGACGATAATCACCGCACCAGGGGGCTGTACTTTAATAATGTGGAGCTGCCCATAGATACCCGTTCCGAGGGTTTTAAGCTGATTACCAGAGTCCAGGACGAGGCTCACCGCTTTGCCATTGAATATCACCGTTCCCTGCGGAGCAAAGCCCAGGTGAAGTCCGTGCTGGACGATATTCCCGGTGTGGGACCGGCCCGCAGAAAGGCCCTGATGCGCCACTTTAAATCTATAGAAGACATCAAAAACGCCACGGTGGAGGAACTGGCGGAAATACCGGAGCTGAACCGAAAGGCGGCGGAAGCGATCCACGGCTTTTTTACGGCGGAATCGTAAGGGAAGGATGTGGTAAAAAACTTCCCATAAAGGGCAAGTTGTGATAGAATAATAAAAGACGAACTGAGAAACGGAGGATCCGCCATGGAATACGTTACACTGACCCGCCTGATTGAGAAAATGAAGCTGGTAAATCTGACGCCGGAGCTGGAAGTCAAGGGTATCAAGCTGAGACAGCCGGACATTAACCGGCCGGCCCTGCAGATGACGGGTTATCTGAAGCATTTTGATTCATCCCGCCTGCAGATTATCGGCTTTGTAGAGCACAGCTATTTCAGCGAAATGGAAGAAGTCCGAAAGCGGGAGGTCTGCGACGAGCTGATGGGGTATGATATACCGGCATTTGTATTCTGCAGGGAACTGCAGCCGGATCCCGTATTTCTGGAAGAAGCCATAGCACATCAGATTCCGATTCTCTCTACGAAGAAAACCACGTCTTCCTTTATGGCGGAGTCAATCAGGTGGCTGAACGTCAAGCTGGCTCCCTGCATTTCCGTACACGGGGTGCTGGTGGATATTTACGGGGAAGGAGTCCTGATTACCGGCGAGAGCGGTATCGGTAAATCCGAGGCGGCACTGGAGCTGGTAAAGAGAGGGCATCGACTGGTGACGGACGATGTGGTGGAGCTGAGGAAGGTGAGTGACGATACGCTGATCGGTTCCGCGCCGGATGTGACAAAGCACTTGATTGAGCTGAGGGGAATCGGCATTGTGGATGTCAAGGCGCTGTTTGGCGCCAGCTCCGTAAAGGATACCTCAAATATCGACCTGGTCATCCGCCTGGAGGACTGGGACAAGGACAAGGAGTACGACAGGCTGGGACTGGAGGAAAATTATATCGAATATCTGGGCAATAAGATAGTATGCCATAATATCCCGATCAGGCCGGGGCGTAACCTGGCGGTGATCTGTGAATCCGCAGCCGTGAACCACCGGCAGAAAAAGATGGGCTACAATGCCGCGCAGGAGCTTTACACCAGGGTACAGCATTCGCTGGCGAGAAAAAGAGAGGAGGATGAGGACGAATAAGGCGCGGACCACAATAAAAGCGAAGAGATATAAAATAAAAGGGTGGAGGAGTAAATGGGTAATTATGCGTTTGGGGTTGACATAGGGGGTACTACCGTAAAGATCGGCCTGTTCGACCGGGAGGGACGTATTCTGGACAAGTGGGAGATCCCTACCAACAAGGAAAACAAAGGCGTAGCCGTTCTGCCGGATGTGGCGAAAAGCATTCTGGCCAAAATGGAGGAAAAGGGGATTGAAGAGAAGGACCTGGCAGGGATCGGCGTGGGTGCGCCCGGAACCGTTGACGAGGAGGGGACGCTGGTAGGCGGAGCCGTGAATATCGGCTGGGATGCGTTTAACATACCCGAGGCAGTGCACGCATATATTAATGTACCGGTAAAGGCAAGCAACGATGCCAATGTGGCGGCTTACGGCGAGATGTGGCAGGGCGGCGGCAAGGGCTACGAGAATATGGTGGCCGTAACCCTGGGAACCGGAGTGGGCGGCGGAATTATTATTAACGGGCGGCTTCTGACCGGTTCCGTGGGTGCGGGCGGTGAGATCGGCCATATGCACATACAGGACGGTGAAACGGAGGAGTGCGGCTGTCAGAATAAGGGCTGCCTGGAGCAGTATGCTTCCGCGACCGGGATTGTGCGTCTGGCGAAAAGACGCCTGCAGAAGGATGATAAGGCCAGCGTCCTGCGGGAGGGCGTATTGTCCGCCAAGAGCGTTTTTGACGGAGTAAAGGCGGGAGACGAGGTAGCCCTGGAAATAGCAGAGCAGTTCGGGGAGTATCTGGGCAAGGGCCTGGCGCTGGTGGCCGATGTGGTGAATCCCGAAATATTCGTTATCGGCGGGGGAGTTTCCAAAGCGGGAGAAATTTTGCTTACCTTTGTGGAGCCTAATTTTCAAAAGTATGTCTTCCAGATGTGCAGAAACGTAAAGTTTGCCCTGGCAAAACTGGGAAATGATGCCGGTATTTATGGAGCGGCAGGGTTAATACTTAGATAGGACGGAAAAAATGATCAGTGAGGCAGTGATTCAGGCATTAAAGAAATTTGTACCGGAAGAGGACATACGCCTGGGGGAGCCCATGGCGGAACATACTACTTTTCGTATAGGAGGACCTGCGGACTGCCTGGTGCAGATCGGCAGCAGGCAGCAGCTCATTCAGGTGCAAAGGTATTTAAGGCTGGTGGAGATGCCCTTTTTTATCCTGGGGAACGGCAGCAACCTGCTGGTCAGCGATAAGGGCTATCAAGGAATTGTGCTGCAGATCGGTCAGAAAATGAGCAATATAGAAGTGCAGGGCGACGTAATCATCGCTCAGGCAGGGGCATCCATGGCCAGGGTGGCGCGGACGGCGCAGGAGCATGGGCTTACCGGGCTGGAATTTGCTTCCGGCATACCGGGAACGATAGGGGGCGGCATTGTGATGAATGCCGGCGCCTATGACGGGGAGCTGAGCCAGGTGGTAACCCAGGTCAACGTGGTGAACAGCGAAGGCGAGTTTATGGAGCTGGAAAACGAGACCATGGAATTCGGCTATCGCACCAGTACAATCAGAAACAATCCTTTTACGGTGACGGAAGTGATTCTGAAGCTGACAAGGGGGGACAGGGAACAGATCAAAGCAAAAACGGAAGATCTGGCGGCCAGAAGGCGGGAAAAGCAGCCGTTGGAATACCCCAGTGCAGGCAGTACCTTCAAGAGGCCGAAGGGATATTTCGCAGGAAAGCTGATTATGGATGCAGGCATGAGAGGGTTTCGGATCGGCGGCGCGGGAGTGTCGGAAAAGCATTGCGGATTTGTCGTCAACGTCGGCAACGCTACGGCCGAGGATGTCAGAAGCGTTATCACCGAGGTGCAGGAACGGGTGAAGGAAAAATTTAACGTGGACCTGGAACCGGAAATACTGTTTTTGGGATTTGACGATCGTCAGGGGTATAGAAACAGATGAGATTTGTAATTGTTACGGGAATGAGCGGCGGAGGTAAGAGTACTGCGCTGAAAATGCTGGAGGATGCAGGTTTTTACTGTGTAGATAATCTGCCTATTTCACTTGTGGAAAAATTTGTGGAATTGATTTCCACCCCAAACAGCGAGATCAGCAAGGTGGCGCTGGGACTGGACGTACGGACTGACCAGTCCTTTGAGGATGCAACCAGGATCTTGACGCAGCTGAAGGATAAGGGTTATACCTTCGAAATCCTGTTCATGGACGCAGACGAGAATGTCCTCATCAAAAGATACAAAGAGACTAGGCGGGTACATCCACTGGCGCTGGACGGCAGGGTGGAGGACGGCGTACGGCGTGAGAGGGAAATACTGAAGAATGTCCGGCACAGTGCGGACTATGTGATAGACAGCACCAATCTCCTCACAAGGGAGCTTAAGTCGGAGCTGGACCGCATCTTTGTGGAAAACGGGGAATACAACAGCCTGATGGTGACGGTGATGTCCTTCGGCTTTAAGCATGGGATCCCGGCAGACGCGGACCTGGTGTTTGACGTGCGATTCCTGCCGAATCCCTATTATATAGAAGAATTGAAGCATAAAACCGGAAATGACAGGGAAATACAGGATTTTGTGATGGGGTTTGACGAGGCCGGGGAGTTCATGACAAAGCTGACGGACATGGTACGATTCCTGATTCCGAATTATGTCAAGGAGGGAAAGTACCGCCTGGTGATTGCGATCGGCTGTACCGGGGGCAAGCACAGAAGCGTTACACTTGCAAATGAATTGTACAAGCGTATGAAGGATAAGGGCAACTACGGGATGAAGCTTTATCATCGGGATCTGAGCACCGGAACCTTTTGACATGTGAGGGCAGGACAATGTCATTTTCCAGTAGAGTGAAGGAAGAGCTGGCAAGGCATATCAGCTCGGCAAGGCACTGCCAGATAGCCGAGTTGGCGGCTATTATGAATTTTTGCGGCCAATACGGAAGGGATTCCGAAGGCAATTATACCATTGGGTTTCAGACCGAAAATGAAGAGGTGGTAAGAAAAGGCTTTACATTATTGAAAAAAACTTATAATATAGAAGACGGTGTCGCGCTGAACGAACAGGATATGCAGGAGGTTCTGCAGAAGCTGGGCAGGCTGGACCAGCCCGTGAGCCGCCTGATCGTGAAGAATACCTGCTGTAAGAGGGCGTTTTTGCGGGGAACCTTTTTGAGTGTAGGGTCTATGAGTGATCCTGCCAAAAGCTATCATCTGGAGTTTGCCTGTACCGATGAAAATAAGGCAAGGCAGCTGCAGGACATCATGAGTGATTTTGATATTGATTCCAGAATCATTCTCCGCAAGAAATACTATGTTGTCTATTTGAAGGAGGGCTCAGGCATTGTAGATCTGCTGAATGTCTGCGGTGCGCCGGTATCCCTGATGGATATGGAGAATCTTCGTATTCTGAAGGAAATGAGAAATTCCGTGAACAGGCGGGTAAACTGTGAGACCGCAAATATTGCCAAGACTGTGAATGCGGCGGCAAGGCAGGTGGACGACATAGAGTATTTAAAGGCGCATTATGATTTTAAAGATCTCCCCCATTCCCTGCGGGAGATGGCGGAGGTCAGGCTGGAGTATCCGGATGCGTCGTTGAAGGAGCTGGGAGAGTACTTTAATCCACCGATTGGAAAATCGGGGGTCAATCATAGATTGCGTAAGCTCAGTGAGCTTGCCGAAAGGGTTAGAGATAAGTACTTGAGAACTGACCGCAGTAATCTGTAAACGGCGGTAAAAAAGAGGAGGAGTTATTATGACAAAGAAAGAGATCCGGATCAATCTGGAAAGCGGGCTTGAAGCGAGGCCTGTGGCACTGCTGGTACAGGAAGCCAGCAAGTATGAGAGTAAGATTTATATTCAGTCAGGCGATAAGCGCGTGAATGCCAAGAGCATCATGGGAATGATGAGCCTTGGACTGGACAACGGAGAAGAGCTGGAGGTTTCTGCCGACGGTGCGGACGAACTGGCGGCGGTGGAAGGAATCGAGAGTTTTCTGGAGGGTAGAAAAGGCGCGTGATGGACAAACGGCTTCTTTTTGTGTATAACCCCCGGGCGGGCAAGGCACAGATCAGAACGAAGCTTGCAGACATATTGGATGTTTTTGCGGCGGGAGAGTATGAAATAACAATATTTCCGACAAGAAAGCACGGAGACGCGGAACAAATCGTTGAACAGCGTGCGGGAGAGTATGGGCTGGTGGTGTGCAGCGGCGGTGACGGGACTCTGGATGAGGTGGTTACAGGCATGATGCGCAGCGGTTACCGCGTGCCTATCGGTTACATTCCTGCCGGGAGCACCAATGATTTCGGAGGCAGCCTGTCCCTGCCGAAAAAGATGGTTCGGGCCGCGGAGGTTATTGTAGGCGGCAGGGATTTTGCCTGTGATGTAGGTTCCTTTAACAAAGATGTATTTGTCTATATTGCCGCCTTTGGCTTATTTACGGACGTATCCTATGAAACCAGGCAGGACGTGAAAAATGTCCTGGGCCATATGGCATATATCCTCGAAGGAGTAAATCGTTTGTCTGCCATAAAGTCATATTATATGCGGGCGGCCTATGACGGCAGGGTGATAGAGGATGACTTTATATTCGGCATGATTACCAATTCCGTGTCAGTGGGCGGCTTTAAGAATATAACCGGGAAAAACGTAAAGCTGGACGACGGCCTGTTTGAGGTAACGTTGATTAAAAGGCCGAAAAATCCGGTGGAGCTGAGCAGCATTATGGTCTCGCTGCTGAACCGGAATATAGACAGCAGCTATATGTATTGTTTCCGCACTGCGGAGCTGACCCTGGAATCCCAGAACCCGGTGCCCTGGACCCTGGACGGGGAAAACGGCGGTACTCATACCAAGGTGGAAATCAGGAATATTTGTAAAAGAATTGATATAAGGGTCAAATAGTGCTATAATGAATAAGCGGCGAATGCAGACAGGCTTATATGACGCCATATCACGAGCTTTATGTAATACTATATATAAAACGGAGGTAAACAATATGTTAGTTCCTGCAACAGAAATGCTGAAGAAGGCAAAGGCAGGCCATTATGCGGTAGGCCAGTTCAACATCAACAACCTGGAGTGGACAAAGGCGATCCTTTTGACTGCCCAGGAGCTGAATTCTCCCGTTATTCTGGGAGTATCCGAGGGCGCGGGCAAGTATATGGGCGGCTATGACGTGGTGGTCGGCATGGTGAACGGACTGATCAAGGATCAAAACATCACCGTTCCGGTGGCGCTGCATCTGGATCATGGCAGCTATGAGCATTGCTATAAGTGTATGGAGGCCGGATTCTCATCGGTTATGTTTGACGGCTCCCACTATCCCATTGACGAGAACGTTGAGAAGACCAAGGAGCTGGTGGCTGCTGCTCACGATAAGGGCATTTCCATTGAGGCAGAGGTTGGTTCCATCGGCGGTGAGGAAGACGGTGTCGTAGGCATGGGCGAGTGTGCCGATCCTGACGAGTGCAAGCAGATTGCGGATCTGGGAGTTGATTTCCTGGCTGCCGGCATCGGCAATATCCACGGCAAATATCCCGCAAACTGGAAGGGACTTTCCTTTGAGACCCTGGATGCAGTACAGCAGAAGACCGGAGAGATGCCCCTGGTGCTTCACGGCGGCACCGGCATACCGGCAGATATGATTAAGAAGGCGATCACTCTGGGCGTTGCAAAGATCAACGTGAACACGGAGTGCCAGCTTTCCTTTGCCGCCGCTACCCGCAAGTACATCGAGGCCGGCAAGGATCTGGAAGGCAAGGGCTTTGATCCCCGTAAGCTTTTGGCACCCGGCTTTGAAGCCATCAAGGCTACCGTAAAAGAGAAGATGGAGCTGTTTGGTTCCGTCGGCAAGGCTTAAGGTTTTATATGAAAACCGCTGTCCGATCAGTGATCGGGCGGCGGTTTTTTTAAAATACGCCTGATTTCAGGGAAATAGAATTCAGTCAGTTTCCCTCATCCAGATAAAGCTGGACACGGCGGTGAATAATGTCCGCAGTGTCTTCGGGTGTTCTGTGATCCGAGTACGTGGCCATCAATTCTTCATAGAGAATTTTGTCAACCTGAAGAGAACTTCGCGGTGCCGCCGTACAGCTTTCGAGGAAGGCCTCCATACGGTGGAGAGGCGTGGTGCCGTCCTCAAATACTGTCATTGGCTGTCCACAGTAAATGGGATTGCCGGAAGAATCCCAGACGAGTTCGTCATCCGGATTCTTTTTCAGTACACTCAGATTGCTCATTTCTTCGGACTGAAGCCTTTCTCCCAGAAGAGTTTTCAGGAAGCAGGCTGCCGCCTCGCGGTTAGCGGTGTTGACATTTACCGCCAGGATACCGTCTGTTATCAGGTAATTGCCGCAGCCTTCCTCGGTAGGGTAACCGATCATCCTGCCGCCTTCTTCCTCCAGATGTGTAAAAAACTCATTATAATAGGACTCATAATTAAACTGCCATGGGATGATGTGAGTCCCGTCATGAAACCAGCTTTCGGATTCAGAAACGGCTTTATGAATATCTTTCTGCGTGACCTTAAGTAAACGAAGAAACAAATCGTCGTTAAAATGGCTTTTTCCGGCGGGCCAGTCGATCAGGCCGGCATAGCTGGTGCCGAGCAGATAGAGGACAGTCGCAGGCGGTGCGAAATAGTTGGAGTTCATTGAATACGGAGTATATAAAGCTCCTTTTATACGGCCGTTCTCCATAAGAGTCACTACATCTTCCAGGCTCCAGCTGTCTTCCGTCCAAGTATCTGCAGATATGGTCAGTACTTCTGTGTTGACTGACGCAGGCATTCCCATAAGCTGTCCGTCTATGGTGCCAAGCTCCAGCGCACCGGGCAGGAGCTTTTCGCGAAGCTCTTCGGACAGGAAGTCCTCGATATTCAACAGCAGTCCCTTTTCCGCCAGTAAATACAGATCCTCCCGGGAGACGAACAGCAGATCAGGCCCCTGTCCCTGAGACAACTGGGCAAAGATCCTGTCTCGATCCTCCTGAGCGGAGACATCTTCATATTCATAACGAAAGTTGGGATTTTCCAGGGTGGCCAGGGAGGTGCAGTTTAAAATGGTTTCACTGGAGGTAATGTAACCCCTTTCTGTGAGATCCGCTACCCGGACAATCATGTCTTGATCCGGCTTCTGCGCTGTCAGCGGAGCGAGCCAGCCGCTGTTCCCTTCCGTGCCTGATGCTCTCAGCATAAGGACGGGCGGTCTGCCTTCCCGTAACGCCAGAAGGGTTTGAAACCGTTTGTCTGTTCCCATAGCCGCCAGGTCTAAAACCTGGAATCCCCTGCCGTTTTTGACATTCCAGCCTGCGATACAGTTGGTAGTGCCTGCCTGGTAATGGTAATAAACCTCATGATCCAGCATACCGTATATTTGAGTAATAAAAGGAGAAGGGGCTTCCACTACGGCTATAGAGCGCATTTCTCCGGCTTCCGTATCCGCCCATAAGAATTCGTATTTTTTCTCAGAGCTGTCATAGACGGGAAGAACCAGTTCCCTGTTTGGGGTACGCAGAGGCTTCATCATCTGCTGCATTCCGGTTCCCTTATGGCTTAGCAGAAGAAATCCCTTTTGATCAAACAGATAAAATGCACAGTCGGATTCTTTTCGAATTTGAATGCCGATATTGCCTCTTCCGTCACAGAGGAAGTTCATCATCTGCACACGGGGAAAACCAGTCATTTCGTCCTGTTCAAGCTCCATTTCCGGATAGAGAGCCTGTAAATCCAGAGCATAAACCTCATCGGCAAGATTCGTGTAAATGATCTGATCAGCGGTCTGACAGAAGATTTCGTCCTGATCCTGTTCACAACTCCGTTCATAACTCTGCCAGCGAAATACATATTGGCCCTGTTCGATGAAATCCATGCCGGCCAGGAGATAGCCGGGCGCACCGCTAAGACCTATATCCTCCGGAGTAAATTGTTTCACCGTATATTCCATGTCGGTGGTGTCGCAGATTTCAAGGATATAAGTATCTTCTGCCTCGCCGGTTGCCAGCCGTTGGTTCAAGACCCATAGCAATTCCCCACATACGCCGTGATCCAGATGGATTATGCTTTCTGCCTCGGAGGAAGCGCTGTCAGAAGAATTCCAAGGCTCATATTTTCCCGCCCAGAGAGCAGATTCTGTCTCTCCCGGCGGGTCAAAGCCTTTTGTTGTCCATTGTGCGGAGCCGAGTCCGGATTCCGCTTCAAATACTGATTTACTTCCGCTTTCCGGCTGAGAGGATGGATCAGTTTGTCCGCCGCAGCCGGAAAGCATCGCCACTGTCAGGATATATAGCAGGGCTTTCACAGTCTTTTTCATTGTGGTGCTCCTCTCGCTTTGCATATACATAATGACCATTCAATTCAATTAGTTTAGAAGCCCTTTCAGAATAATATAGTACCGTCAAAAAAGTCGCCAATGCGACAGGAAGAAAATAAATTTAACATATTATAGCATGGCACGATAAAATTGCAAAGTATTAACAAGGGAAAATACTGTTTTCATACTGCTTGATATAGAAATAAATTTTCTCAAAACCTTATAAATCTTCTTGGTTTTGCCGTCTGTTCTTTTGTTATAGGATATAGTATAATCGGAGTATAGGTGGTTTGTTTATTGCAGATCAGAGGAGGACGCATTGTGAGCAGATTATGGTACGAACAACCCGCAAAGGAGTGGGAGGAAGCGCTGCCTGTCGGCAACGGCAGGCTGGGGGCCATGGTGTATGGCGGAACGGACAGGGAACGGATTCAGTTAAACGAAGAAAGCATGTGGTACGGGGGCAGGGCAGACCGGGTGAACCCTGATTTTAAGGAAAATCTGCCCCTGATCCGCAAATATCTGGACGAGGGCCAGATTGGGAAAGCGGAACACCTGATGGATCAGGCCATGTCCGGCTGTCCGGACAGTATGCACCCCTATCAGACCCTGGGGGAAATTGGTTTTACATTTTACGGCATAGACGGGGAAAATGCCGGGGAGTATATCCGCAGCCTGGATTTGGACAAGGCGGTGGCGCTCACGGAGTTTCGGGCAGGAGATACCCTGTACCGCAGGGAGGTTTATGCCTCCCATCCGGCGGACTGCATTATCATGCGGTTTACGGCGGATGGACCGGGAACGGTGGATTTCACCGCCAGGCTGCGCCGGGGTAAATTCTTTGACGGCGTGGGACGTTCGGGAGAAAACGGGATTGAGCTGTATGGAAACCTGGGCAGGGGCGGATACGAGTTTTCCATGGCGCTGTATGCCCGGGCCGTAAACGGCGGCAGGGTGTCCGTCCTCGGGGAGTGCCTGAACGCGGAAGGGGCAAAGGAGGTTATCCTGTATTTTACCGCAGATACTACCTACCACTATTCCCCGGAGGAGCTGGATGCCGCGACAGCAAGCTTCCGGCGGAATTGTGAGGAGGGGGGAAAGAACCTGACCGCAGACCGGAAGGCAGCTTCGGAAATTCCGCCGCAGGCTTTGTACGGCCCCGGGGCGGAGCATTTTATCAGGCTGGCGGGATACCCGGACATGCCGGAGTATGAGCGGCAGGAATACCTGAACCAGGCGGCGCTTCAATCCTTCCTTCATGAGAAAAACGGGGAGCGGATCCGCCGTTGTACGGAAAAGAGCCCGGAGATACTTCTGTCGGAGCATCAAACGGATTATAACGCCTTATACGGCAGTTTTGTATTTGAACTGGCGGGTGCGGAGACGTTTGATGCGCTGCCCACGGACAGGCGTCTGGAGCAGGCGAAGGAGGGCAGGGCAGACATAGGCTTAAGCAGGATGCTCCTGGATTTCGGGCGGTATCTGACAATCAGCTGCAGCCGCCAGGGAGGGCTTCCCGCCACTTTGCAGGGTCTTTGGAATAAAGACTTTACACCGCCCTGGGACAGTAAATATACCATCAATATCAACACGGAGATGAATTACTGGCATGTGGAAAGCTGTGGGCTTTCCCAGTGTCATCTGCCCCTGTTCGGCCTGCTGGAGAAGGTACGGGAGAACGGCAGGCGCACTGCCCGGGAAATGTATGGCTGCAGAGGCTTTGTGGCCCATCACAATACGGACATCCACGGCGACTGCGCGCCCCAGGATGTATGGTATCCCGGTTCATATTGGACCATGGGCGGGGCATGGCTGTCCACCCATCTTTGGAAGCATTACCGGTATACAGGGGACAAGGCCTTTTTAAACAGGGCATTTCCCATACTGGCGGAAGCCGCGTTGTTCTTTGTGGATTTCCTGATAGAGAGGAACGGTTACCTGGTGACCAGCCCCTCCGTTTCCCCGGAGAATTCCTATCGGCTGCCAAGCGGTGAGAGGGGAGCCTGCTGCATAGGGGCTACCATGGACAATCAGATTCTGCGGCACCTTTTCACGGATTGCCTGGAGGCCTGGAAGGCGCTGGGGGAGACGGTTCCGGAGGACTGCGAGATTCCGGATGTGGACAGTATTCCCCAATTAATGGAGCAGATTAAGGTCTGCAGGGATAGGCTGGCCCCCACAAAGATCAGTGACAGCGGCAGGATCATGGAGTGGCAGGAGGACTATGAGGAGACGGCGCCGGGGCATCGCCACATCTCCCACCTTTACGGGCTCTATCCCGGGGGAGAGATCACTGTGGACGGTACTCCCGAGCTGGCGGCTGCGGCCCGGAAGACCCTGGAGTACAGGCTTGCCCACGGAGGCGGCCATACGGGATGGAGCAGGGCCTGGATCATGAATCATTATGCCAGTCTCTGGGACGGGGAGGCAGCTTATGATAATATTGAGAAAATGCTGGGACAGTCCACCTATCCCAACCTCTTTGACAGACATCCGCCGTTCCAGATAGACGGCAATTTCGGTGCCTGTGCGGCAATCTGCGGTATGCTGGCCCAGAGCAACGGGGTCAGGACGGTGCTGCTTCCCGCGCTGCCTGAGGCCTGGGCAGAGGGCAGTGTCAGCGGACTGCGTCTGCCGGGCAATGCGGAGCTGCACATGATATGGAAGGGCGGCAGGCTTACCACGGCGGAGATTCATGCGGACAGTGATTATGAGACGGATCTGGTATACGGAGGGAATCGGACCCATATCCGGCTTCAGGCAGGGGAGAGCTGCATTATGAACGGTGCAGGGCCGGAGGCCTGAGAGGAACATACGACAGTGAGCGGCCGTATCGGAAGCGGACGGCTGCAGGCTTCAGCATGGCAGGCGGAGGGAAAAGGAATGTATGCGGAGTCATTAAACAGTGACAATCAAAGATGGAGCTTATATGTTGACGGCAAGGGGGAAGGGATTCCTGCCAAAGTACCGGGGAGCGTCTATCAGGCCCTTCTGGACAGCGGCAGGATGGAGGATCCTTATTACCGGGACAATGAATTAAAGGCCCTGGCCCTGATGGACCGGGACTATACCTATGTGACGGAATTCCGGATATCTGACGGGATGAGAGACCATGAAGAAATCCTGCTGCGGTTCGAAGGAATCGACACGGTGGCGGATCTTTACTTCAACGGCCGCCTGCTGGATTCCGTCTGTAACATGCACAGAACCTTTGAATATTCCGTGAAGGAGCTTTTAAGAGACGGCAGCAACGAGTTAAAGGTGGTGCTGCATTCGCCCACCCGTTATATTCAGGAGGCCTATGAAAAGCGTTTGATTGACGGCAGCTCCGATGCCATGCGGGGATTCCCCTATTTAAGGAAGGCGCACTGTATGTTTGGCTGGGACTGGGGGCCCCGTCTGCCGGATGCGGGAATCTGGAGGAAGGTGAGCCTGGTGGGATATGACATTGCCAGGCTGGACGGGGTTTATATTACCCAGGAGCACGGTGCAGACAGGGTGAACCTGAGGCTTCGGGTGGACGTGGACAAGCCGGGGGAGGAGCGGGTGCTGTCCTTCGGAAAGGACGACAAGAAGCTGACAGGGATGTCATATAGAGCCAGGATAACCGGACCCGGCGGAGAAGAATATAAATCGGTGGAGGGGTCTGTCTCCATCCCTGATCCCCGGCTCTGGTGGCCCGTGGGATACGGAGAGCAGCCGTTGTACCAGGTGGAGGTGTCCCTTGAGTATGACGGAAAAATTCTGGATACCTGGAAGAAACGGATCGGCCTGCGCACCCTTACCGTACATATTGAAAAAGACGAATATGGAGAGTCCTTTGCCCATGAGGTCAACGGCGTACAGATTTTTGCCATGGGTGCGGACTACATTCCGGAGGATAATATTCTGCCCCGGGTGACGCCTGAACGCACCAGAGAGCTGCTGGAGCAGGCGAAGGCGGCGCACTTCAACTGTGTCCGCGTATGGGGCGGAGGATATTATCCCGGTGATGATTTCTGGGATATTTGTGACGAGCTGGGACTGATCGTGTGGGAAGACTTCATGTTTGCCTGTGCGGTATACCACCTGACAGAGGAATTCGAGAAAAATATTACGGCGGAGTTTGTTGATAATATAAAGCGTATCCGCCATCATGCCAGCCTTGCCTTATGGTGCGGGAATAATGAGATGGAATCCTTCGTGGAGAGTGGTCTGTGGGTGAGCAGGCAGCAGGAGCGGGCGGATTATATCAAAATGTACGAGTATATTATTCCGAAGGTGCTGAAGGAGCACGACCCGAATACCTTTTACTGGCCTTCCAGTCCTTCCTCCGGGGGAGCTTTTGATTATCCCAATGATCCCAACCGCGGGGATACACATTATTGGGACGTATGGCACGGGAATAAGCCCATTACGGAGTATCGGAAATTCTTTTTCCGGTATGTGTCGGAATTTGGCTTTCAGTCCTTTCCGCTGGCAAAAACGGTGGAAACCTATACGGAACCGGAGGACAGAAATATCTTCTCCTACGTTATGGAGAAGCATCAGCGTAACAGCTCCGCAAACGGCAAGATCATGAATTATATGGAGCAGACCTATCTGTATCCCGGCAGCTTCGATAGGACTCTCTATGCTTCCCAGCTTCTGCAGGCGGAGGCCCTGCGGTACGGGGTAGAACACTTCCGGAGGAATCGGGGCAGGTGCATGGGAACCGTTATATGGCAGCTCAATGACTGCTGGCCGGTGGCAAGCTGGGCTACCATCGATTACAGCGGGAGATGGAAAGCCGCCCAGTATTATGCAAAGCGTTTCTTTGCGCCGATCCTGATCTCCTGTGAGGAAGAAGGGATCCTTACCCAGGATACAAATCCCAATGCCCAGCCCTACGAGGTGCGGAAAACCATCCGCCTGAACGTGGCGAACGAGACCAGGGAAGAGAGGACGCTTCTTGTGCATTGGCATCTCCGGAACAACCGGGGAGAGATCCTTCGGGGCGGCGATGCCGTGGTGACGGTTCCGGCCCTTTCCGCGGTTTGGCTGGAGGCGGAGGACTGCAGGGATGCGGATCTGTACGAAGATTATGTGAGCTACGAGTGCCTGGATGTGGAGGGGATGTCCGAAAGTCCGGCAGACGAAGCGTACCGGAGCCGGGGCTTTGGGGCAAGGGGAATCTGCCGGGGACAGGGTTTCGAGACCACCGGCGGGGAACTGCCTCTGTCAGAGGGTACGGTTCTTTTCTGCCCGCCCAAGCATTACCGTTTTTTGGATCCTGAACTTACTGTGGAAGCGGACGGAAACGAGCTGCTGATTACCGCGAAAAATTTCGCAAAGTCAGTGGAGATTCAGAATGCAGATCAGGACCTGCTGCTCTCGGACAATTATTTTGACATGAACGGAGGAACCAGGAGGGTAACGGTTCTGAAGGGGAACCCCGCAGGCCTTACGGCGAGAAGCGTGTACGATATTGGAAGATAGTGTAAATATCCCTGAAAAGGGAGGATGCCAAGGAACATAGTTCCTTGGCACTTATTATGAAAAAGTTATTTAGTAAACAGGTAACTGTGATTGGCTTGCCCTTGCTTTATCTTATGGTCTTAGTATAGGATAAGAAAATGTCTAAAGAATGATGATTAATTTAAAAAAACTTGAATGAATTGTAAATAAAATATGAACGACGGAGGAGAGGCCGCGGATGGTTTTGAACGGCTTGTGTGAAGGGGCTGTATCTGCTATAATGATAGGAAAATTGCGGGTATAGGAAGCAATTACCGGAAAAATTTTACAGGAAATGGAAGGGAAGGATTTTCTTATGAGACAAATGAGGAATGGGGTACTTTGTGCCGCACTGGGGATGACAATGATACTGACGGGCTGCGGAGGAAAGGGGAAAACGCCGCTGGATCCGGGTAATCCCGTGACAATTGAGGTCTGGAACTATTACAACGGAGATCAGCTCACCGCATTTGACGGACTGGTGAAAGAGTTTAACGAGACCGTGGGGAAGGAAAAGGGAATTATTGTCAGGGGCAGCAGCCAGGGTTCGGTAAACGACCTGGAGACAAATGTGATGGCGTCGCTTAAGGGTGAAGTAGGAGCGGCAGAGGTGCCGAACATTTTTATGGCATATGCGGACACGGCATATGCGGCGGATCAGCTGGGGGGAATCGCGGATATTAAGAAGTATTTAACCGAGGAAGAGATTTCGGCGTACATAGACAGCTACATTAAGGAAGGCGATTTCAGCGGCCGGGGAGAAATCAAAATATTCCCCATGGCAAAGTCTACGGAGGTGCTGGTACTCAACAAGACGGACTGGGATGTTTTCGCGGCGGAGACAGGGGCTTCCTATGAGGACCTGGCGGATGTAGAAGGGCTGGTAAGGACTGCCCGGGCCTACTATGAGTGGACGGATGCAAAGACGCCGGACGTGGCCGACGACGGCAGGGCGCTGTATGGCAGGGATGCCATGGCCAATTACATGCTGATCGGCAGTATGCAGCTGGGAACGGAAATCTTTCAGGTGACGGACGGTAAGATGACCTTGAATTTTGACAGGGAAACGGTCAG
This sequence comes from uncultured Acetatifactor sp., assembly GCA_910577035.1. Classification (GTDB taxonomy): domain Bacteria; phylum Bacillota; class Clostridia; order Lachnospirales; family Lachnospiraceae; genus Acetatifactor. The sequence continues at coordinate 8,758 of CAJTKW010000024.1, read as the reverse complement.
AAAGCTGTGGGACAATTACTATATTCCCTTTGTGAAAGGATATTTTGCCGCCACGGGACGTTTTCGAAGCGATGACATCAAGACGGGAAATGTGATCTCCTATGTGGGATCTTCTTCCAGTGTTTCCTTCTTTCCCGATACCGTGAACGGCAGTGACGGTGAAAGCTACTCCATTGAGATGGAGGTACTTCCCTGTCCCGGCTTTGCCGGCGGCGCAGCCTATGCGGTGCAGCAGGGCGCGGGTATGGCAGTAACGGCGGGAAGTGAGGCGGAGATCTATGCTTCCGTGGAGTTTTTAAAGTGGTTTACGGCGGATGAACAGAATATTGCCTTTTCCGTGCGTTCCGGATATCTTCCGGTGAAAAAGACAGCCAATGATAAGGCGGCAATCTTAAACAGCGGAGTGGAGATCAGCGGGAAGATGGAGAAAACGCTGGAGGCGGCGGTGGATATGGTAAACGGAAATACTACCTATACCACAGAAGCTTTTGAAGACGGAGCCAGGGCCCGCAATATTCTGGAGTATGCCATGAGTGACCGCGCGGTGGAGGACCGGGGAACCGTTGCGGAGAGGCTGGCTTCGGGACAAAGTCTGGAAGAGGCGGCGGCCGAATTCTGCACCGACGCGTGCTTTGATGCCTGGTACGAGGAAACACTTAAGAAGCTTCAGGAGTATGAAGGCCAATAGGGTGAGAAGGATTCCGCGCAGCGGAATCCCGGGAATTAGCGTGAAGCGGAGCACCTTACAAAGGAGGAAGACGGTTTGTGAAGAAGAGGGGAAAAACCATATTTCGTGAATTGCTGATACCACTTCTGAGCGTACTTGCATTGGAACTGATATTTATGCTGGGGGCGATCCTGCTTGGGGGGGTAATTGGGAAGCTGAATGAAAATGCTACGGATATGCTTGCCCAGCAGACAGAAAACAGAGGAAACTATTTATTAAACGAAATGATCGGCAACTGGTCGAGGCTGGAGATGCTGTCCACGGAAATTGACGCTGTGGTACAGGAGCGGCTGGACAGCGGAAAGCTTACTTCAGTGGATTTAAACGAGGACAGCGACGGCTGTCTGGAGGTGCTGGAGGAGATCACGCCGGAACTCATCGATACTATGTATAACAAGAAGATTTCCGGTATTTTCGTGATGTTTTATGCCGGGGAGCCGGAAAGTGCGGTGTCTGAAACGATCCAGGGAGTTTATCTCAGAGATCTGGATCCCACGTCCACTCCCTCGGAAAGAAACGCTGACCTGTTGTGGGAGCGTGCCCCGGTGGAGCTGGTCAGATCCGGATATATCGCCACGGATTCCGGCTGGCAGCCGGGCTATTCCAGACAGGCCGACAGTGAGCAGGATTTTTTCCTGAAGCCGTATCGGGTGGCATATGAGGATGATCGGAGGCTGAAGGAAAAAGATTACGGCTATTGGACCACCGAGACCTATAGCCTGGACGGAGACCACCGCAGGGCGATAGCCTATTCCGTTCCGCTGATTCTGGAAGACGGAACGGTATACGGTGTGCTGGGAATTGAGCTGCTGACGGATTATGTATGTTCGCTGCTGCCGGCGGCAGAGCTTCTGGAGGATCATCAGGGATCTTATCTGCTTGCCGCAGCATCCGGAGAGGGGAGGGAGCTGAAGCCCATTGTGATTTCCGGTGACGGGTTGAGCCTGCAGGAAGCGGAGCAAATGCAGTTCAGCCTGTGGGGGGAGGGTGCTGCGGAGGATGCTTCGGGACAATATTACGGAGCCGCAAAGCGGCTGGTAACGTACAGCAACAATGCGCCCTTTGACGGAGACGAATGGTATTTGCTGGGGGTTGCCCCGAAACAGCATTTGTTTGCCTTTTCCAGGCAGATGCAGCGGCTGCTGCTGATTATGGCCGTGCTGACCTTCAGCGTGGGACTGGTGGGAATCTTGTTTGCCAGCTACCGCATTTCCAAGCCTATTCAGAAGCTTTCAGGGGAGGTGGAAAAGGCACAGTCGGATAATCGTATGCCGGATCTGCCGGCTACGGGCATCCGGGAGATTGACAAGTTTGCGGAGTCTATTTCCCGGCTGGGGCGGGAGGTGGTGGAGTCGTCTACCCGTCTGCTCAGCATTATGGACATGGTCAGCGTGGAGCTGGCGGGGTACGAGCTGCAGCAGGGGACAGACGGCGTTTTCGTGACGGAAAATTATTTTCCCCTGCTGGGAATGCCGGAAGTAAACATCGGTAATCTGTCGCCGGAGGACTTTCTGGCTCTGCAGGAGAAGCTGAGGCAGACGCTGGAACATACCCAGGGAGAGGACGGCAGTAACGTCTATAGTGTTCCCCAGCCGGACGGAGGAATACGGTATCTGCGTTCCAAGCATATGGAAGAAGACGGACGGCTGGTTGGCGTAATCGAGGATGTAACGGCTTCCACGCTTGAGAAGCTGCAGATCGAGCACGAGCGGGACAGCGATAATCTGACGAAGCTGTACGCCAGGAGGGGCTTCCGAAGGGAGGCTGACCGTCTGTTCCTGAAGCCGGAGCTGCTTAAGCATGCGGGCCTTTTGATGATAGACCTGGATAACCTGAAGACCACCAACGACAGGTTTGGCCATAATTTCGGAGATCTGTATATACAGACGGCGGGAAAGTGCTTTGTGGAAAATACGCCGGCGGGTACCCTGTGCGCCCGGATGTCTGGAGATGAGTTTATTCTGCTTTTTTACGGGTATGACAACAGGGACAGCATTCGGGAAAAGGTGGCGGCTCTGTATCGGGCTATTCATGAGGTGGAGTTTGTGCTGCCCAACGGTGACAACATGGGCCTGAGTGCTTCCGGGGGCATTGCCTGGTATCCGGAAGACAGCGTGGATTTATCGGAACTGATGAAATATGCGGACTTTGCCATGTACCAGGTCAAACAGTCCCAAAAGGGGCATTACAGGGAGTTTGAGTCGGAGGTGTATCAGAAGCATCTGCTTCGGAACCAGAGCAAACTGGAATTTCATCATATGCTGGCAAATCAGGATGTGAATTATTTCTTCCAGCCGATCTTTGAGAGCGGCAGCGGAAAGGTATACGCGTATGAAGCATTGATGCGGGTAAATTATCCTGCGCTGCGTTCACCGGATACGGTGATTGCCCTTGCGAAGGAAGAGGGGCATATGCACGACATCGAAAGGATTACACTGTTCCGCGCCACGGAGTGTTATCAGGCGCTTTTGGAGCGGGGAATGGTGTCGCCGGAAGCACTGCTGTTTATCAATTCCATTGCCAATGAGTCCATGACGGACGAAGAGGAGAAGCGGTATCATGAGCTGTTTCACGAGCTCCAGCGCCGGATTGTGATAGAGATCACGGAAGCGGAGCATATGGATATGGAGCTGATTAAGAAGAAAAGCAGCGTGGAGGATTTCTCGGGTATGTTTGCGCTGGATGATTACGGGAGCGGTTATAACAGCGAGATCAACCTTTTGGAGCTGCAGCCGAAATTTGTCAAGGTAGACATCAGTATTGTACAGAATGTGGATAAGGATTCCAATAAGCAGCAGATTATCAGAAACATTGTGGAGTATGGCCATAAGCGGGGAATGCTGATTATAGCGGAAGGCCTGGAGACGGAGGAGGAGCTGGGAAAATCACTGGAACTGGGTGTGGACCTGCTCCAGGGCTATTACCTGGCAAGGCCGGGGGAGGTGCCGCCCCCCATCAGCGGGGAGGCACTGCGCGTAATCAGGGAGTGGAGGAAAAACTTTCCTGAGGGCACACAAGAGCGGCGAAGTCCGTAAACCATTAATATTTTCAGGAGCATCCGCCTTTGAGGCGGGTGCTTTTCAAATTTAACGCATTTGCAGCCAAAATTAACATATTGGAGAGGAAACAGTATGTGCTATAATATAAACCAACTATAGACAAAATTGCGGAAGGATGCTTATGAGGATCGCAATCTGCGAGGACTGTGTGAAAGACGCCGCGCTCCTGAAACGGTTTCTGGGGGGACATGAGGCAAGCGTGTATTTCAATGCGTACAGTCTTCTTACGGACGTAAAAGACAAGAACATAAAGTTTGACCTGTATCTTCTGGACATATTTATGGGCAATGCCACGGAGGGCAATGCTACGGAGGGCAGTGCCATGGACGGCAATGCCACGGAGGACAATGCCACGGAGGGCAGTGCCACGGACGGCAGTGCCATGGAGGGCAGTGCCATGGAGGGCAGTGCCACGGAGGGCAATGCCATGGACGGCATTGAGTTGGGGAAAAGGATTCGCGAAGTACAGGATGAGGCAGTTATTTGCTTCGTCTCCACCAGCAATGATTTTTACAGAGAGGCGTATGACCTGTATGCAGTGCAATATCTGCTGAAGCCCGTACAGGAGGCGGAGATAAAGAAGCTGCTTGCGAAAGTGGCAAAGAGCATTGCCGTAAACAGAGAGCAAAAGCTTTCCGTTTCGTCCCGGGGGCAGGTGGTGAGCATTCCCTATGCTAAGATTCTGTACATCAGCAGCAGGGAGCACACCCTTACCATCCGTTGTACGGACGGAACGGTGCAGGAATGCAAGGGGAAGCTGAACGAGCTGGCCATGCAGGTGTGCGGGGATACTTTTATACGCTGCCATCAGAGTTTTATCGTCAATATGAATTATGTGGATAATTTAAGCGGCACGGATCTGATTATTGCCGGGGAGCTGATTCCGGTGTCGAGACGGTATTATGTGGAAGTAAAAAGGCGGTATCAGGAGATGCTGTTTTGGGGGGTGGATTGACGAAATGACGATACTTAGGGATTTATCCGTGCTGTGGTCACTGCTTCACATCCTGATATTGTTCATGATGCTGTACCGCTCCCGCTATTCCCGGAAAAAGACCATTGTCCTCACAGGGATTACAATGGGATTTTTGATCCTGTTAAACATGGTGGGGCTGATCCTCTATGGGGCGGAGGTTATGGGAAAGGTCTTTGTATTGACCTGTACCCTGCCCAGCCTGTTGGTTTTCTGGCTGATTTCCAAAGACAGGAACGGAAAGTTTTTCTTTACCTTCTGCCTGGCGGATACGGTGGCTCTGTGGATCATTGTGCTGACAAATGTGGCGGATTTTTATCTGGGAGGCCAGCAGTATATTCTGATGTTTATCGGCAGGATGCTGTTGTTCCCGCTGGTAGAATGGGCTGCGGTGCGCCGCCTGAGAAGGCCTTATCTGGAACTGCAGGAGTCGGTAGCCGGCGGTTGGGGTATCTTTGCGGCGATGACGGCGTTTTATTATCTCCTGCTTGCCGTAAAATCTAATTTTCCCGAGGTTATAACCAAACGGCCCCGGGAGCTTCCGGCATTTTTCCTGATATTAATACTGATGCCGCTGACGTATGCCGTAATCTTTGCGGCACTGTACAGACAGCTTTTGCTTTTCCGGAAACGGCAGAGCGAGCGTATTCTGCAGGAACAGAAGTCGGCATTGGAGATCCAGCTTGACAATCAGCAGCGTATCCGGAAAATGAAGCATGACATGAAGGGACATACGGCAATGCTGTCAGGGCTGCTTGCTGCTGGGAAGTATCAGGAAGCTGCGGGCTATCTGAAGGTGGTGGAGACAGAAGTGGACAACCTGTCGGGACAGTTTTGTGCCAACCCCTACCTGGAAGCGATATTTTCTTATTACAGCCAGAAGCTCCAGGAGGCTGGGGCGGACTGCAGGATGGATATACAGGTGGGGGAAGAAGCGCTGCCCTATGTGGAGCTGTGCCAGATCCTTTCCAATGGACTGGAAAATGCCCTGGATGCCGTCAAAGGCCTTGAGAAAGAGAAGCGGGAGGTTTCCGTGCAGGTGAAATTTAACAGGAACCATCTTCTGATTCGGATCAGGAATAAATGCAGCGACGATCTGCATGTGGAATGGGGCACTGTCCCTGCCACGGATAAGGAAGGGCGCGACCACGGTTTTGGGCTCGCCACGGTGAAGGAAATGGCAGAGCGGCTGGACGGAGAGATGTTCTGCTACACGGAGAACGGAAATTTTGTGTTGGATGTGGTGGTATCCTGTCTGGCATTTACGAAGGAAACGCAGTAAAGGGTGATAAGACATTTTTGCGGATTTTGGTGGAGGGAAGACCGGTGAAATATCTGCTTCTGAAAGATGCGAGGAAAATCAGGCGGGTTGCCATACAGGATATTGTATGCTGTGAGGCACAGAAAAAACAGCAGTATGTTTATATGGCAGACGGAACGCAGTTGATTCAGCATGAAACTATGGCAAGGCTTTATGAAATGTTGTCCGGCTGTCCGGAGATCGTGAAAGTGGGCGTGGCCTGGCTTGTCAATCTGCAGCATGTGGAGAGCCTGACTGCCCGGGAAATACAATTGGACTGCGGAAGAACGATCTACCTTCCCCGTGGGGCATATCAGGCCCTGCGGGAGCAGTATTTTGAGTATTATTGTGAGGAAGGCAGGGGAATCATGTGAAAACCGGAAAAACAAACGAACGGAGTTTAAGTTCCCCTCCCAGCTCATACACGGATTCTGCCCCCGTCTGCCACATTTTGTATTTGAAGATTTCGGGGAAATATGAGAAAATATGTGCAGTCATGTAAGGGGAAACAGTGTGGGTGCAGATTGGGAAGCAGCTTATGAAGCATAAGATAAGAAAAGCCGTGAGAGCGCTGCTCCTTGCCGTGATTGTGGTATGCCTGCTGCTGATCGGCGGCACATACATTCAGGACGCAAGGCACAGGGCCCGGCAGGAAGGCCTGAAAAAGAGGATAGCGGAGGCAGAGGAAGAGCCCGCCCTTCCCAGCGGCGGCAGAAAAAGGGGTGCCACGCTCTTGGCGGTGGATCGGAGAGTACCGGACAGGGAAAGTCATAGGAGGCAGGCGGAAGAAAAGCCTGTCATGCTGGGAAAATATGCTGCTTTGTATGCGGAAAACCATGACCTGGCGGGATGGATCTCCATCGAAGGGATGAAGATTGACTATCCCGTGATGCAGTGTGAAGATGACGAATATTATCTGCATCATGACTATTATGGAGAAGAGAGCAGGTATGGCTGCCTCTATGTGAGGGGGCAGGCAGATCTGGAGGAGGGGACAAACTTTATTATCTATGGCCATAATATGAAAGACGGATCCATGTTCGGCGATCTGGATTATTACCTGAAGGAGAAATTTTATCAGGAACACCCGAACATTTCCTTTGATACGCTCTATGAGGAGCGGGTTTATGAGATCGTGGCGGTATTTCGTTCCCGGGTCTACAACGGGGACGATGACGTGTTCAAGTATTATCAGTTCTATGAGGCGGATACACAGGAAGAATTTGAGGATTTTTATGAAAATATCAAGGCTCTTTCCCTGTACGATACCGGTGTGGAGGCGCAGTTCGGGGACACCTTCCTGACGCTTTCCACCTGCGCCTATCATGTTAAGGACGGGCGGCTGGCAGTAGTGGCGAAGCGGATAAAGTGAGGGGACTGTGGAGAAAGGGGACTGTGAAGAAAGGGAACCTTGTCCAGGGCCATAACAGAGAATGGAAGATGTTTACACGGCGGGAGGCGGGCTCTGTTCATCTGTTTCCGGCATGATGCAGTCAGGGGTGCAGAGTTCGATCCCGCCGTATTCGTCCACATGGTCTTATGCAATCCGATGTTCAAATCAAAGCTTTTCCGGCTCCGGATATTCCACACCGAAACAGTCCACGGTGACGTTTTCCATTACCTGGGGTTCCGCGGGACGGTCGTTCCAATCGGTTTTTGTCCCGGCAATCTTATTTACCACATCCATCCCTTCTATTACCTTTCCAAACGCCGCATAAGCGCCGTCCAAGTGGGGGCTCGTCTTGTGCATAACAAAGAAGTGTGGAGCTGGAAAGCCGCATACTTACTGGATATTTTATCACTTTTAGAGTTTGTTGACAACAAATTGACAACAATTTTTGTTTTGAATAGTACCGAACAATACTGAATGGTACTTTTTTATAACAGCATATGAGTTTGCAAGAAAAGGCATCCCAATAAAAGGATGTCTTTTTGTTTGGGGAAAATAGATTAAATAATTGTATATTATGGAGGAAAACATTATGACAAACACAGCGTTAAGAGCAGGGGCGCAGAGCGCCAACAACACACACATGGTTTTTGCAAACGAGGAACATGAGAAGTTTTATTATGAGAAATTGGAACAGGCGAGGTATCAGGACTGTTATCACAAGGCTTTGATCTACATTCTCGGCATTTCAGAGGACACAAGAAATCATTTCAGCCAGATTTATGATATTAAGTCAGGGTACATCAAGCCGGAATGCCTGCATCAAGGATGGCAGACAAGCGGCAGCGTCCGGGTGGTAAGGCTTGCCTTTAACCTTTACACGGACGGAACGCCAAGCGTTGATGATTATGAGAGCAGGGACGAGCAGGTAAGCGAGTGCAGGGAGTATTCCGTGAGTGATATTTTCTGCTGTGGTTACGCAATGTACTTCTGGCAGGGCATTCAGCTCCGTTATCCGGAATACTGCCAAAAGCCGAAGCCCATTGAAGAAATCCTTGCGGAAATGGAGAGGAAACGTGCTGAAAATTCGACTGATGGGAACAAAGAATGATATTAAGTGGTTCGAGAAGATTTTGAAAAGACAGCCCAAAGTGGCTGTGATGGAAGTTTCGGAACTATACCGGAACAAAGGTACAAACAGGTATTACCGGGCTTATGTGGAAGTGCAGAAAGCCAACGTGAAAGAAAAATCTAACTAAACGGAGGAATAAAACCATGTGTAAAATTATAGCAATCGCAAACCAGAAAG
>CAJTKW010000023.1 GCA_910577035.1 uncultured Acetatifactor sp. | reverse complement strand
AAAATGCAGAAAATCAACAGATAAATTTACTTCAATCCTCCCGTTTCGGTGAAGCATTGCGCATCGTCCAGGATAGACTTGACTCCAGGAATTTCTACGCATTCAACCCCGCTTTTGATAAATGTGAGGACTGCTGTGGCAATTAAGGACGGTACCGCAAAAGCGCCCCTTTGGGGGCGCTTTGCCGTGTGCCACCCGGTCCGTCAGGCGGAGGCCGCTGAAAAAGTCTCCATGTCTTCTGAGGGGGCAAAGGAAACGCGGGCAACTCCCAGCGCATTACTGAAATCTTTAGAGCGGAACGGCTTGTTTCCTGCTGTGATGAACATCAGCAGCATCTTTTCGTATGAAAATCCGAACAGGAAACCCGGCAGAAAATCAATGCCGTTGTTCTTCTTGTCTGCTCTACATCGCCCGGTAAATCGCCCAGGCCTTCTCCTTCAACTCCAGCGCTTCCCCTTTGTCTGTAAAGGCGTTCAAATTATTATCAATGTAGTCGCTGATGTCCTTATACCGCCCCTTTAAATTGTTTTTATAACTGGCAGCTGTTTCCCTCGACAGATCCCTGTAAGTCAATGCCTCTTCCAGCCAGATAATGGATTCTGTATAATAAAAGATTACCGTTTCCGGGATTCCTCCCTGAAGGGCGTATTCCATGGCCAACAACTGATTGCTGCTTGCCATCATAAAGCAGAGTTGGCCGTCAAATTTGACAATTTCTCCTTCTCCTACGGTCCAAAACTGCTCCCTCTTCGCCATAATATCCTGTTCCAGTGTACCGGAGGACGGAATGCTGTAGCGCCAGCCAGTATAATCGCCCTTCTGCCCGTATTCCATTGCCTCTTCCCTTTTTCTGCGAAAAATTTTTTCATCTTCTGATGCCTGGGCAATCACGTTTTTCTCAATCTGGGAGGCCAGATGAAGTGTACTCTTCCTGCCAATCCCGCGAAGATCAGCCATATGCTGTTCCACCATATTTTTACAGGCTTCTTTGTCCGTTTCCGTGACATAAAACACCCGGCTCTCCTGCTCATCCGTCAAGATCCGGCTTCTCCGGAGTTCCTCCAGCAGAAATGTTTTGCTTCCCATTTCTGCCTGCTGTTCCGGCGTGGGAGTGCCAGCTTCCATTTTATCACTTTCCTCTTCTCTGGTAATGGTTCCCGGCTCCGGAGGCGGCGTACTGTTACTGTCGTACACAGGGGCATTGCTTCCGGCTCCCTTCGTCTCCTGCTGCTCCGGCATCCACAGAAAGATCAAAGCCGCCGCCGCTATAACGATGCCTGTACCGCTGATCAGTGAAACCCGGCAAATCCACTTTTTCAGGGCCGCTTGATCTTGCTCATAAACTTCATCCTCTTCCTCCTTCTGCTTTTCAATCTGTTTAATCTCTTCCAGAGTATTGGAATTATCTCTTTTTTTCCCAAGACGCTTTACTTGCCACTTATGCTTATTCCTTATTTCGTTTTTCCTTACAATATATTTCCGAAAACAAAAAATACAATACCCGGCCAGAAATAATATAATAGCGCACAAAATTGCAGAATCCACCCACTTATTCTGCCACCCCATGAGGGCACGGAATAATTCAAGAACCGCTCCTGCATCGATAGTGCCGGGAACAACGATTCCGCTTTTGTTCTTTTTCCCGCTTTCATTATCTGGTCTCATTGCGTATTCCTCATTGGGGCAAAAAAGCTAAAGGGTATTTCTATGGTATTGATTCACATATTTCTCTCCAATATAAAACACGAGTTTATCATGATTCTTGAAATACCTGCTCCAGGCAGCAATAAAATCTTTCTTGGAGATAATTCTGCCAACGGAAGCCTTTATAATCTCGGACAGCCCCATTGCCATGTCGATTATATCTTCCGTACTGAAGTCGTAACAGCTTTTCAAAAAATCAATGCTCACATACCTGTCTTCACTTAAGAAAAAATCATCCGTAAACCGGGCGGCCGCCTCCCAATTTACAGTGTCCAGAGTGCAAAGCTTCCGCACACCGACCAGCCTTTTAAGATATTTCTGACAAAGCGCCTTCAGCCCCATCTCCTCCAGCCGGTTCAGGATCCATTCCGTCTGTTGGGTCTGCTCCTCTATAATAAGCTCCTCCAGAGCCTCAAAAAAATCCCTGGCTGCATCCGGAACCTTATCCTGGCTGCCGGTGTAATAGAATGTACAGCACTCCAAAAGCTCGGCTGTCCCCTCCGGTCCGGCCAATTCCCTCAGCTCCTCCAGAGCCTCCTTGCACCGCCTCCACTCCACAGTCTCCATCTGGTTGATCCGAACCAGACGTATCTTTTCTGATGTCTGAATTTTGTCCGGAATCTGGATTCCAGGTAAATTCTTTTCCACATACTCCCGGACAATAGGAGTCAGGGAATACAGGACATTTTTCTCCTCCCGGCTGACGGCCAAAAGCTCAATCTCACACTTTTTCATCCGCTGGAGAATATTACTGAGCGCACTGGAGCTCAACCCCATTCGAACAGCGAGCTCCTTGTTTGTCAGAGTCCCTTTTATCAGCAGGACGATCAGACGTAGCATTTGCTTCGTCAAAAATCCCGATAGGATACCTTCCTTTTCCGGAGTAAGCAGTGAGGCATCCCCGTTTCCGCTATAATTGTCTCCGGCTAAATTGATGTCAGTCATGCGAAATTCCTTCCTGCCTTTGTTCATCATAGTTTTCTCAATCTGTGAGTCATATTGCATTGCAACTTGTCGCAACCATATCTAAATGATACAATAATATGAGTTATATTGCAACATTTTCTCCTGCCAAACATACTTTCTGTGAGTTATTTCCAAAATTATAACTAAGATTTATCATGGTTTTATGCGAAAACAAAAAGCCGCAGCAAGATGACAGAAGATCTATCTTGCTGCGCAGTAAAGCTGAAAGCGTCCAAAGGACACCTTGATTTTATGACCATCGCGTAAATAAAGATGTGATAATTTAAACTTTCTATCCCGTGCGTCGTTGGGTACACATTTCCACCAGCTCACGGAATCTTTCGATCTTCAAAGGCTTCGAGTAGTAATACCCCTGGAACCAGGTGGCATTAAAGCTTCTCAGATAATCCTGTAATTCCTCTGTTTCCACACCCTCCAGACAGGTGCTCATGCCGCAGCTGTTGGCAAAATCCACGATGGAACGAACCATGGCCTGCTTTTTCGTATCCTCGGTGATTCCCCGGATGAAACTCATATCCAGCTTGATTTCATCCATAGGCGCGTGAAGCACAATCCCTGAGGATGCGCTTCCGGTCCCGTAATCGTCCATTGCCATGCGAATACCATATTTCTGAAAGAATTCCACTTCTCCCTTGATCACCTCCAACGGCATATCCCTGCATCGCTCCGTCAGCTCAAGGCACAAATGGTTGGCCGGAAATTTCGCCTGCTCCAGAACCCGCAGCACCTCCCCCCGGAACTCCGCCCGCTCCATCTGCCTTGCCGACACATTCACATTCAGCACAAATTCCGGCAAAAGCGCAAGCAGTCCTACTGTTTCACACAGAGCCGTCTGCAGTATATAATTTCCCAGCTTGTACATCCCCGGATCCTTCTCCATCCATTCAATGAACATACCGGGCGGGACATTGCCATATGGCTCCCTGCGCCACCGGACCAGAGCCTCCGCTCCCACGATATGCCCTGTCCCGGACTCCACAATAGGCTGATATACCACATAAAATCCCCGGCAGTTCTCGCGGACCGACTGGTGAATCACCTTCATCAGATCCAGGTCTGCATTCCCCGATGTACGTACTTCATCGTTAAAAATAATCAGCTTTCCCTGGTGCTCCGTCTCCGAATGTCCCAGGGCATAGGCGGCCTTGGAGGTTAGAGAATCTGCCCTGCCCTCGTACTGCTGCTCGATCAGAATTGCTCCCGCACACATTTTCAATGTGATTCGCCGGTCATTTGCCCGGATACCTCTTTCCAGCGCATCCCGCAGCATCTGCACGAAGGCCAGCAGCTTCTCCCGATCGCACTTTTTTAATATGAAACCAAATTTGGGCCCGTCGAGACGATATACCGCGCTGTCCTCATTCATCATATAAATTAACTGCAGCGCCGTCTCTTTTAAGACCTGATTCGTAAAGTCAGTACCGTAAATAATGCTCAGATTGGTAAACTGTTCCAGCTTAATCATCAACACCGCAAAGGGAGCTCCTGTCTCAATGGCCCCGTCCATATCTGCCATAAACCTGGCCTGGGAATACAGATCCGTCAGGGCATCAATCCTGGGCAGAACGTTCTCATTGTGCATCAGCATCAGCAGATATTTCTCTCCGCTTTCCCCGTCCGTTACAATATCGGCATGAATGCTGTACAGATGGTATTCCCCGGAAGTATCCCTGATCCGGACACACAATTCCCAATTCAGCTTTTCTCCCCGCATACGCTCCGGAACTCCCCCTTCATACTCCCACCAATCATCAGGATGAACCAGTCTGCGCATAATATCATAATGATCCGAAATGCAGGAGCAGGTGTCCGCAATTCCGAAACGATTCCTGGTGGTCTCCGAAAACCACGTCCTGTCCTGTTCAAGATTCAGAATATAAATATAGGCGTTCTCTGCAAGCATATTCAGAGAATTCATCAAGGAAACTATGTAAGCCTCCTTCTCATGCCAAAATCCCGATCCTCCCATTATGTATCTCCCCATACCCCATATCCGGCACAGCGCCTCTGCCAACACTCTGCCGTAAGACCCGGTTCTTCTCCGGGCGGCCTTTCCCATACGTATCATGACAAACAGTGTCGTCTATATTTCATAACACTATGCGGCACCGAAATTCAGGGCAGGTCAAGAGGGATCGGGATCAGGCAATCTTCCCTTCCTGTAAGGCAAACACTTCGTCATATTCCTCCGGTCTCTTCAAGTGGTGGGTGATGGTAAGCAGCGTCAGCTTCTCCAGTTTCAGAAGTTCATTCTCGATTTCCCCGGCGGTCTGCGCATCCAACGCTGACGTGCCCTCATCGAGAATCAGGAAATCCGTGTTCCGGATCAGTGCCCTGGCAATTGCAATCCGCTGCTTCTGGCCGCCGGAGAGCCTTTCCCCACGCTCTCCTACCTGATAGAAGACTCCTTCTGCAAGGGTATCCGTAAATTTGCTGACACCGCTTACCTTAAGCGCCCAGGCAAACTGCTCGTCGCTGAACTCTTCATACAGGCAGATATTATTGCGTATGGTATCGTCAAAAAGAAATACGTCCTGGTGAATACATGCCGCCACCTGATGCAGTTTATCCCGCTTCAGCTCCTTCATCTCCGTCCCGTCATAATAGATTCCGCCCTCATAGTCGGGATAATCCCCAAGCAAAAGGTGTATCAACGTACTCTTACCACTGCCGCTGCCACCTGTCAGAGCATATTTGCCGCCCCGGCGCAGAGTCAGGGACAGCTGCTTTATTACAGAGCTTCCTTCCTCATATCCAAATCCAAGGTCCTTCACCTCTACACTTTCCCGAAAAGACGGCTCTTTCCCTCCCTGCTTTTCCTCGCACACATAATCCGCAAGCTCGTTTACGCGGTCAGTGATCGGCTTGACACCCTTAAGCATCGGCGCCAGCATCAGGGTCGTGGAAAGCCCTGAGCAGAACGAACTGTTCAGCCCCGTAAACACTACCATCCCGCCAATCGTCATTCGGCCCTTATATACCATCCAGCAGGATAGCACAAGAATTCCCGTCTGGGCAAGAAGGCTTAACAGCTGGGCGAGACTGTCGGTAAATGCGTCAAGTCCTTCCGCACGGCTGTCACAATCCCGCAGCGCCTTACTGCATTCCTGAAACCGGCGGCGGATCTGCCGGCTGATCCCAAAGGTCGTAATCGTCTCAAAACCGCCAAAGCATTCCGAAAGCATGGAGGTCAGGGCTGAAAGCTGCTCTGAACGCTTCTTCTGCCATCTGGCTGTCACACCCCCAAGAGTCAGCGGCACTGCCGTCATCAAAAGGGCGCTGAAAATGGCAAACACTGTCACCATGGGCTGATAATAAAACATCATCACCGTGGTAAATAGCATCAGTGATACCGTCACTACTCCCATAAATAATATATGATACCGTCCCTGAATCGTAGACATATCATTAATCAGGGCGGAAACATAGTCTGAAGAATGCTTCTTTTCAAAATCCCTGGGACTTCTGCGCATAATGCCGTCAAAGACCGCCATCCTGGCATCATTTGTCAGCGCCACCCGAAAGACATCCCTACATACGGAAGCAATGACAAAAACCACCGCCTGAATACAGGCAGCCCCCACCGCCAGCGGAATATACCGGCGAAGCCCCGCCAGGTCCTGTCCCATCGCCGCATCAATCAGGCGCTGCTCTATCAGGCTGGATGCCCTTGTTATTGCCGTGAAGGCGATCAGAAGCATCGTCACTCCCAGAAACTGCCCAAATCTTGCCTTTATATATCTGTACATCTTATTATCCTCCTCTACTTGTTTTCGCTCATTCCGAAGTATTGTATAACCGAGAGACGCGGGCAACAGACTTATTTTTCAGTCCTTGTCCACAGTATCTGCTTGATTTAAAAGCGGTTTCTTTCGATCAAAACGGAAAACAACAGATCCCTGGGAGTGAAACATCATCTGCGAGGCATAGAGAAACGGCACCAGGCCCCCGCAGTCATTGATGTTATATACCTTTATGTCCCCATTCTCCGTTTCCAGTTCCAGCTCCTGCACCAGCTCCAGCTGTGCAAATTCCGACAGAAGTGCCCGGGTTTCCCCGCCATCGATTCCAAGACGCTTTACAATCACGTCCGCGGTACAGTGCCTGGGCGGCCGCTGATATAGAAGCTGTAACAGTTCCAGCGCATGAGGATCGGAAAGTGTCTTAAACAGCCTGCGGTACTCGTCATTTGAAGAAAAGGCCGCGGCATACCCCTGCTCCGGTTCCGGGAATATCCATACAAACGGCATTTTCTCCAACGCGCTGCCTGCCATAGTCCCCCTGTCTGAAACCAGACGAAATTGAAATCCGCCGGAAATATCAATGCTTTCGGTAAGCTGATCTTGAAAATTCATACAGAACGCTTTCATTACCTTCCACATAAGACGGCAGATCTCATCCAGACGTTTCGATTCCGGCAGCGATGTCAGATAACGGGGCAGCGCCTCGTCCATATTTTCCCTCGTGATTTCTTCCCGTCCGAACAAAGCGTCAATGCTGACTCCCAGTCTGTCCGCCAGAGCAGGCAGCAGCGATATGTCCGGTGTTCCGCCGGTCTCCCACTGGGAAACCGCCGAGCTGCTGACCCCAAGCGCCTCCCCAAGCTCCTTTTGGGTCAGCCCGGCCGCCTTCCTGAATTTCTGTATTTGCTCCCCAATCATCAAATGATTCATTTTACGCCTCCTTTAAGTGATGCTTATATTGTATACCAATTGCCGCTTAAGTAAAAGCGGCGTGTGCTGCTGTTATATTAAGCAATGCTTAACCCTATTGAGTATGCACTTTTACATTGTAAGGACTTTCTTCCCTTGCTGCCTCCTCGTGTTACTGCCTTGAAAAATGGTAATTATGCTGCTAATTATGCACAATTCAAAAAACTCCTGCTTTTCTACTTTGAAAAGCAAGAGTTTTCTATCATTTTGCAAGTTTTCCTGCGTATTCTGCCTTTTCCGTCAAAAATCCTTCCTCTTACATCCGGTCAAAGCAGCCGTCCTACGGATATTTCACGCCCCAGACACTTTCATTATTGCCCACGGCGCTGAAGGTCATCACTTGGGTTCCGGCCTCATCGTTCATCTGACAGAACACACCGCTGTAGCTCTGATCCCCATAGGTAATGTTCATGAAGCAGCTTCCTGCCTTTGCCTGCCAGCTGCCCTGGACATCCTTGCCCCGCACCGTGCCGTCCTCCTCCAGATAAAGGATAAAGGGCCGGGCAATGTCGGCATTAATGGCAGTCCCCTGATTAATCACATAATATTTCCCTGCCAGCTCCGCCGCCTCATAGCCGTCTGCACTGGCCGTCTCCCCGTCTGTGGCATAGGGCAGCATACAGGGCCAACCCTCTTCATTCACAATAAACTGGTGTACCCTGGGCTCATGGTACTCGGCATTCATGTCAAATCGGGTATGGTTCACAATATACTTTTTCCCGTCATCGTCTATAAACGCAGAGTTATGCCCCGTGGCCATATATGCCATTGGCAGGCTGGGAAGGTAATAGTTGCCGGACAGCTTTAATCCATAGGGGCTCTGCTTCATGTTCCCGGTATCCAGAGGATATTTCCCGTTCATATCCACATACTCCCCGTCAATGGTCTCGGAACGGAAGACCCGGATCTGGTAACCGCCGGTCCTGGTAAGGCCGCCGTAGGACACAAACAGATAATAGTATCCGCTTTCCCCGTCGTACATTATGTACGGCGCTTCTATGGAGGTGTGAAGCCCGCCCATCAAACGCTTTCCGAAATAGGGGTCCACCTGATTTTCCTCGTCCGCCTCCGGGTGAAGCACCTCTCCGGTCTCGGGATCCAGCTCCAGAAGGAACATACCCCCGGACCAGGAGCCGTATACCATCCACAGCCGCCCCTCCGCATCATATAATACCGTCGGGTCAATGGCATTGGGATACCGGTCAAAATTATACTCCCCGTTCCCTTTGATATACCGGGCCTTAGCTTCCTCCCTGTCCACATATTCCGTCACATTGGTAGCGCCCAGGGATCCTTCCGTAAATCCGGAACAGATCAGGACCCCCTTCCACTCATAAGGTCCCTCAACCGTCTCACTGGTGGCGTAACACAAATTGGATGCGTTCCAGGTGGACGTAGTGCAGAAATACAGATAATAGAGCCCCGTGGCTTCATTGAAGATTATATCCGGCGCCCACACATGAAATCCGCCGTCGTCCGTGGGAATCAAACTGGTCTTGCTCCCCGTATAGGCAAAGGCTTCTTTGTTCTCCAGCAGCCCCTGATAAACGGGATTGCTGTTCTGATATCCGTCTCCCAGGGAAGTCCAGTGACGCAGGTCTCCGGAAACTGCCGTGGACATATGGGAACCGAATATGTAGTATTTCCCGTCCGCCCGAAAGACGGAAGGATCATGTACGCTGACACCGGCCTCAATCTTTGCCTTTGCAATCCCTTCATAGTCTACTTTGTAATCTGTTTCCTCTTTTGCCATAGCCTCTCCGTTTTCCTTCGAATCCTGCGCTCCGCTTTCTTCCCCGTTTTCCCCTTCTGCCCCGCTTCCTGCCGGTATGTCTTCTCCGCTGTCCTTCTGATCCCTGTCTCCGCTTCCCGTAAGGGATCCGTTTCCGTTCCCTTCCCCGCCTGCTGACAGCGAATCCTCCGCGCCCCCGCTGCCGCAGGCCGCCATACAGAGTGCCACAGCCACGCCAAGCAGACAGGTGAGTATCCTCTTTTTCTTCACACTGTTGTCCTCCCTTTCCAGGTTATTAAAATGCCTTCTACCTCGCTTCTCCCATGAAGAACAGCGCGATGGTCCCGGGCCCTGAATGTGCGCCGATGACAGGGCCCACATTATTAATCAGGAAATGCTCCATGCCAAACCGTTTTCGGATCTGTTCTCTGACGTACTCCGCATCCTCCAGGGCATCCCCATGGCTGATAAAGACGTAATCCTCCTTATTTTCCTGCAGCCAGTGCCCCATTTTCTCTTCCATATAATCCACCAGGGAATCCAGGGACTTCCTTCGGCCCCTGACTTTGCCGATCAGAATCAGATGGCCGTCATTGTCCACATGCAGCTTGGGCTTGATGGAAATCAGCGTCCCCAGAATGGCGGCCGTCTTACTGACCCGCCCTCCTCTGTGGAGGTGGAACAAATCATCCACCGTAAAGGCATGCACCAGATTCAGCTTATGCGCTTCCAGCCACTCCGCCGTCTCTTCCAGGCTTTTCCCCCGGTCACGCATTCCGACCGCCTTATGGACCAGCAGACCCTCTCCCAAAGATGCCGCCAGGCTGTCAATTACCACAATTTTTACATCAGGCCGCTCCTGCATGATTTCCTCCGCGGCAATCTTCCCGCTGTTGCAGGTGCCGCTTAAGCCGGATGAAAAGGCAATGTACAAAATTTCCCTGTTTTCCCTGATGCACGCCTCGAAAAAGGTTCTGGCCTCCTGGGGATTGACCTGAGAAGTCGTGGGCATCTTACCGTTTCTCATCATCCCATAAAAGTCCCTGTAGTCCAACTCTTTTTCCCTTCCGTATACCTCGCCGTCCAATATATAGCTCAGAGAAATAAACTCCACCGCATGCTCTTTCAGATATTCCCGGGGCAGATCCGCCATATTATCTGTTACAAGCTTGAACATAAGCACCTCCATGGTATCGCTGATCGATTGACATACCACATTATATCATCCCGGGATACCATTTGGCAACTGACATTCCATCATCATTTTAAAACGAAGCCTTTACGGAATACAGCGGATACAGGGAAAGCCACTGAGCAAAGTCAAATCCCAGCACTGTCAGAATCACCGGCACGCACAGGACCAGAAAGCCAAGGAATATGGCCCGGGCATGATTCCTGCAGCAGCCGGAAAAGGCCAGTACGGCAAAAGTCAGGACAACACCGCATAGCATCTGCGCAAGCAGCTTTGCCAGGATCGGCACAACTGCCGGTATCTGCAGAGTCCAGCCCCGGTAAATCGGAATATTTCCCGCGCCGGAAAGCAGGCCGCGAATGGGAAATACAGCGGAAACGCTGATAAACCTGCACACAAGGGGCAGGGCCAGGAACACGGCGGCAGAGAGCAGGCAGACTCCTGCCTTTCGTGCCATAATACTGCGCTTTCCCTTCGCAGTCGCAAACAGAATGGCCCACGCCCCGCTCTGGTACTCCATGGAAATCACCTGGCTGAATGCAAGAATGATGCCCAAAGTCACTAACAGAAAAACATTCCGTCCGTCGTCTCCCCTGATGCCAAGCAAATACAGGTATCCCGTATCATAGATATACTCTCCTCCATGTTCGCACACAAATTGATGCTGCTGCGCCACCCTCTGAAAAGCCGGATAAAAGGCAATAATACCCTGCCATTTGCTTTTCATGCTTCTGCCCGTCTCCTCGTCCAGCTCACCGGACGCCACCGCCGCCTCGATTTTATCGATTTCCCCAAAGGCCTCCCGGTACCTTGCCTCCTCGGCTGCGATCAATGCACTTTTTTCATCGGTCTGCCTTCCCTCCAGCCGCAGCATAATGTCCTGATAATACTGTTCCTGCACGGACGGGGCGTAGGTACGCGTAAACTCATAATAAGCGAGCAGCCCGCTGAAGGCCAGCAAAATGACAAGCGCATGATTGGTAATCAAAATTTTGTAGCCTTCATGCCGAAGGAGGCAGGCATGAGGGCGAAAGCAATGCCGCCGGCGTTTCGCCCCCCGGGAAATCTGCAGCCGTCTTCCCTGCCGGTAGAAAACAAAGCTGAAAACAATACCGCCGATGACTGCCAGGCCTGTCCCCATCCAGGACAGTGCGGTCCGGGAAATGGGATGTCCCCACAGATTCAGGTTGCAATAAGCACCATACAGCTTTTCACACCTCATAGCGCCGTAGGGATTGACAGATTTAAGGGGGCTCCAGCCGGAAGCTCCGGGAATGAACTCATACAATACCCAGCTGACGGTCCAATACGCCCCTCCCGCAAAATATGGCAATATCATATTTTCCGCAAGGATACAGACGGCCGCCAGCAGTGCCCCGGCCCCGAACAGCACAACCCCCTTGGTGATAACGGAAAGAAGCAGATAGCCCAAAATACTGACGGAAAGATTACTTTCCAGATACGGTGCAAGAGACTGCAGCCTTGCATTCCAATTACACCAGCCTGCCGTAAGGCCAAAATAAAGGCAATTCCCCCCGTAAAAAAGGACCGGAACCACCATACAGTGAATCAACAGGGCCGAAAGTTTGGCAAGGATGCTGCGGCCCAATCCGTTTTTCGTGCTGCGGGTAACCAGAATAAGTGCCTTTTGTTTCTCTTCCAGCACCAGACTTCCCGTAAACAGGACTGTGGACAGAATCAACAGGATGTCCGTCAGAGGGCTTTCCATGGCGGAAACCACCGGTTTGGCAGGCATCCAGCATATTCCTTCCGTGGTCAGGTCCCCATAATCGGCGGCGCTCTTCTGTATGTTACGCGTGGAAAAGTCATCCTCCTCCCCGGCGCTGAAAATAGAAATTCCCTCCAGGATACTTCTGCATTCCTGTACGGACGTAAGATAGTCCCCATACCCGGCCACCTTCTCTGCTTCTTCATACAGGCTGTTCACAAACTTGCTTTCCAGCTCCAGGGACTCTGTATAGCGAAGATACTCATCGGACACGAACAAATCATAATAAGTTTCGAACATCCCCGGATGCTCCCGCTTTTCCTCCTCGGCAAAAACGGCTCCCATTTCGCTGTTCTGCAAGGCCAGAACGCTTCTTACATGGATAACGCCGTCAATGGTCTGTTTATATTCCTCCATATAGGCCCTCTTTTGGGCCTCGGACATTTTTCCCGTCCGTGCCTGAAATCTTTTATAGGAGGAAAGCTTCGGTTCTCCCTCCCCTCCCAGGCTTGTGTACCACAGGAAAAAAGCGTTTATGGCAAACAGGATGCAGGTCAGGAGCAGAAAGCTGCGCCTGCACCATATTTTCTGCAGCTCATAGGGAATCAACCGGCGCATGTTCTTCCTCCTCTCCAAACAGCTTCATATACACCTCTTCCAGGCAGGAAGCCTGGTACTTCCGGCAGAGCTCATCCACGGCGGCATGATCCAGAATCGCTCCTGCCCGTATCAGTATGATCTCCCTTGCGACGGACTCTATGTCCGAAACGACATGAGTGGACACCAAAATGATCTTATCCCCTGCCAGGGCGGAAATATTTTCCCGGATTCTGACGCGTTCCTTCGGATCAAGACCGGCGGTAGGCTCGTCCAGTACAATCAGCTTTGGATTGCCCAGAACCGCCTGGGCAATCAGAATCCTCTGCTTCATACCGCCGGAATAGGTACCGATGGGACGGTCTGCGGCTTCTGTCATATTGACACAGGCCAGAACCCGCTCCGTTTCTGCCGCCATATCCTTTGCGGCGATTCCCTTCAGCGTAGCCATATAGGAAAGAAAACGTCTCCCGGAAAAGGCATCATACATTCCCTGCTGCTGGGGCGCATACCCCAGCAGGCTGCGGTAAGCCGCCCCCAGGGAAGACAGCGTCTCCCCGTTCCATTTTATTGTGCCGCCGTCCGGCAGAAGATTTCCCGTGATCAGATTCATAAGGGTGGACTTCCCGGCCCCGTTGGGGCCCAGGAGGCCGTAGATTCCCCTGTCAAGGGTCAGGGAAACCTGATCCAGTGCAGATTTGTTCTTATACTTTTTGGATATTCCGCTAAGCTCCAGCATCACCGACCTATCCTTCCCCCCGATGTGCTGACGGGAACATACTTCTCCACGCCGGCATACAGATCCTCCTTATCAATCAGAGCATAGTACTCTCCGTTGGAATGAAAGGAGCCGTCGGCGTCGAAGGTTCCGTGGGAATCATAGCCGACCAGCACCTGGTCTCCAATCTCCGCGACTATATTTATACTCCAGCCGGTGGTTTTGTTGACAAGCCGGCAATGGCTGATCTCTCCGGTATGTACATCCACAAAACGATAGCTGTGGTCACTGCTGTCATAGCAGTACAGCCTGTCCCCCGTCATGCCCCAGATCAGGTTGCTGGTGATCCTGCACAGCTCCGATTCTTCCCCGGTGTCCAGGTCTACCCTCACGATGCAGCCGCTTCCGTCAACGGAAAAATAAAGCTGATTTTCAAAAACCGCCCAACTCCTGGATTTTGGCGCATGTACCCGGTAAAACTCATGCAGGGAACCGTCATCCACATTCAAGGTTGCAAACACGTCATCCGAATCGTCATATATTCTTATATCATCGTCAAACAGCTCCTCCGGAGAAACGGCCCGCCCGAAGTCCACTCCGCACAGCACAAGCCTGCGGCCGCTGCAGCCGATTGTTTTCCACGATATATTGTCTCCGAACCCCATGGAGCAGACCTCCTTTTCCGTCTTTGCAGACACATCCAGATAAATAAGCTTACGCTCCGCCGAGGTCTGATAGGTGCTTCCGTTTTTCCGCTGCGTGCTCAGCTTTTTCGTGATGAAATAAAGTCCTTCCTCATCCCCCATCACGAAGTCCTCTACCGTAACCGTGGGTGCAAAGGCATATACCTTCTTCCGATCCGTTCCGTCCGGATTCATCCGGTAAAGAATGGCCGGTTTGCTTTCGATTGACTCTGTCATCCCGTCACCACCCGCAAAAACCGTGGCTGACGTTCCGTCCTGATCCATATCCTTGGCCATCAGGTACAAATTGTCATTCCACAGAAAAATCCCCGTGGTATACGGCTGAAATTCATCATTCGGTAAAACAGACGTACAGTCTGCCGTATTATGGGTACAGGCCGCATTGCTGCACAGATAGATTTCCTGTCTTGTGGCGGCATCCAGATACATCAGATGACTGGCATAGCGGCCATCTGCCAGAACCTCACTTTCCTTTGACAAGTAATAACATCCCTTATCACTCCGACATACCGTGCCGGTCCCCTGCAGGTCGTAAAGCAGCGACAGGGAATTTTCCCCGGTGCTTTCTCCCCGGGCAGATGCCTGGGAGAGGAAATTACCTTCCGGGGAGTCGGAATTATCCTCCTGTATGGCAGAACTGCCTTCACCCACGGCTGCCGCTCCCTCCTGTACGGCCGGATCCCCCGGGCTGGCGGACTCCCCTCCCGTCCCCGGAAGCCCGCAGGCACAAAGGGTGAGGGATACACCCAGTATCAGAACTGACGCTATTTTTTTCTTCATATAAAAACCTCCTTGTATTTACCCTCAAGGGCTTACAAGGAGATCTTACAGGCTAAATGTCAAATTTTCGTCAAACCCCGATAATTATTTTTACCATTCCGCCGCCTGCGGGATGGTTGGAAATCTCCAGCCGCCCGTCATGTTTCCTACAGAGCCGGCGGCTGATCATCAGTCCCAGTCCGCAATGCCCGTCCTCGTCTGCTGACGGCGGCCTGCTCCCTTCTCCCGGAATGCCTTCCGAAAAGCCATTGCCGTCGTCGGTAACGGTAACTGTCAGGGTATGTTCGTCCAGCTCAAATGAAAGGGTAATGGTTTCCCTGGCGTATCTTAAGGCGTTGTTAAAGACATTCTCCAGCACCCGATACAGCAGGGCCCCATCCAGGGAAACAGTCCCCTGGGGAATTTCTCCGGCATCCAGCTTTTTCCCCTCTCCTGCCGCCATGAGGGAAAAATCCGCACAGACCTCTTCCAGAAGATCCCCAATGGACGTCCGGGACCGGCTGACAACGATTTCATCCAACCGGTCGATGGTACGGACGGATTCCGTATACTGCCCCAGGCGGTTTGCCGCTTTCTCCAGATTGGCGGCGATCTGCTCCAGCCGCTCCCTGGTCAGCCGTCCGGTCAGCAGATTCATCTGCAAATACTCCGCATACCCTTCTATGATTGCGATGGGATTGCGCAGGTCGTGGGCAATGGAAGCCTGCACTATTTTCCGTTCCTCCAGCATCTTCCACAACTGCCGATTATTCTCGTCAAGAGCCTGGCGCATCTGCTCAAAGGAACGGCACAGACCCCCCATTTCGTCACCGGCCCCATAGGACAGGTGAAAATCCAGATTCCTGGCCGCAATCTGCTCCGTGGCCTCCGAAAGAAGCTGCAGAGGCCGGTTCAGCTTCTGGCGGTAAAAGAAAAATCCGCAAAACAATATTCCTGCCATGGAAAGAAAAGCCGGCAGTGCGATCATGAGGACACCGCAGCCGCGGTAGGCCAGCTTGCGCTTCGGGGAAAGCATATCGTAACCTCTTTCCACCTTTGTAATATTCGTTTCTATGGAAGAAAGATCGTAGTTTTCGATAATCCGTTTCCCGTTCTCCTCCCCGTAAAAGAGAGGAAGAGACGTCATCTCCTCCCCCAGCCTGATGAGGTTGCTGGTTTTCGTAACCTTCCCCTCCGTGTCCGTGATCTCCAGCGTGAGATAGACCTCATTGGAATCCGGCAGAAGATACCGCCGAAGCCCCAGACAGGCCCCTATACTCAATCCCGACAGGGCCACCACAATGCAGAAGGTAAGCAGAACCGTGAGGATAAAGGCACTTCGAAGTGACAAATCCCTGTATTTTTTCTTTAGCCTTTCCACCTGTACCCCACTCCCCAAACCGTTTCGATGTAGTCATGTCCGGCAGCATCCCGAAGCTTGCCGCGGATTTTCCTGATATGTTCCTTAATTACACTGCTGTCCCCCTCCGCTTCATAGCCCCAGACAGCTTCGTAGATCCTTTCCCTGTCAAATACCTGCCCGGTATGCTTCATGAGATATTCCAGCAGATCAAACTCCGTCTTGGAAAAGATAATTTCCGCATCACGGTAAAACACCCTGCGTTCCGACAGATTGACCAGGAGGCCGTCGGCGGAGGTGAGGACGGGCGCCCTGTTCCGGCTGCGCTCATCCCGCCGCAAATGGGCGGCCACCCGGGCCGATAATTCCTTCAGGCTGAAGGGCTTGGTAATATAGTCATCTCCGCCGCACTGCAGGCCGCTGATTTTGTCCGGCTCCGTAATGCGGGCCGTCAGAAACAGAATGGGACTGGCGGTATGTTCCCTGATATTCCTGCATAAATCCAATCCGTTCATGCCCGGCATATTAATATCCAGAAGCAACAGGTCCGGCTGCCTCTGCAGCAGCTCCATTGCCCTGCCGCTGTCATTGGCCACAAGGGTATCATAGCCGCAGTCCTGCAGATGGGCCGCCAGCAGGTCTGTCATCATCACTTCATCGTCTACAATCAATATCTTATGTCTCATATAGGTACACCTGCTTCTGTTTCTACCGATTTCCCCCGGCAGACCGGTTCCGGCAGCCTGCCGCGAAATAGCATATGCTTTTGGGAAGCATGGGGGGCTGCTGGAAATCACTCTCCGGATTCCGGAAGCCGCCTGCGGATCAGGCGGTTCTTCAGTTTTTTCCAATCAAAGGGAATCAAGGGGTAAATATAGCTGCTCTTGGATACCGTCCGGTTGCAGCAGACAGATAATAACGCCAGCAAGATACCGCCGATATACCCCCACAGACCAAACCATTGTGTCAGGAGCAGGGTCAGGATCCGCAGGAATTTCAACGCATACCCCAGCTCATAATTCTGCTGGGTGTAGTTTGCAATGGCCACAAAGGCCATATACAGCATAACCTCACTGTTAAACCAGCCGCTGTTTACCGAGAATTCCCCCAGCACCAGGGCGGCCATAACGCTTAAGGGGGTACTCAGCATATTGGGTGTATTCACCGCCGCCAGCTTCAGACCGTCTATGGCAAGCTCCAGGATCAGGAACTGCCAGATCAACGGGATATTAGGCTCCTCCTGCAGCAGGATAAAGGAAAAGCTCTCCGGCACCCATTCCGTCCGGTTCATCAGCAGCAGAAAGGTAGGCGTCATCAAAAAAGTAAACAACGTGATCAGAAGCCTGGTCAGCCGCAGATAGGTCCCCGTAATGGGCGGGAAATAGTAATCGTCCGCTTCTTCTATCACATCGAAAATGGTAGTGGGCAGGATCATGGCCGAGGGGGAATTGTCCACCAGTATCACAATATTTCCTTCCAGCACCTGGGCCGCCGCCGTATCCGGACGCTCTGTATACTTAAATTTCGGGAAAGGATTGAACCAGCGCCTCTGATAAAGGCATTCCGCCAGGGACTCCTGATTCATGGTCAGGGAATCCACCCGGATATTCTCTATTTTTTTCTTGATTTCCGCCAGCAGCTTTCCGTCCACCCTGCCCTTCATATAGCAGAGCACAATATCCGTTTTAGAGCTCTTCCCGGCGTTCATCATCTCCATGACAAGCTTGGGATTGCGGATTCTGCGGCGGATCAGGGCCGTATTAAACACAATGGTCTCCACAAAGCCATCCTTGGAACCCCTGAGCACCTTATCCTTCTCCGGCTCCTCCACCCCCCTGGCCGGATAGGTCCGGGAATCGATCAGCAAAGCCTTTTCAAAGCCGTCTATCAACAGGATAAACATCCCAGACAGCAGAGAATCAATGAGCTGATCGAATCGCCCCTCCACCTCTACCTCGACATAGGGCATAAAGTGTTTGGAAACACCGTGCATATCCTTCGGCAGATCCCCCGCCTTCTGATCCATAAGGTACTGCAGCAGCTTTTGAATCAGATCATCCTTGCAAAAACCGTCCACCAGATACATACAGGCTTCTTTTCCGCCTATATTCACCACCCTGTAGATAATGTCAAAATTCTTATCCACATCCAGTACCTGGTTCAGGTACTGCATATCCTCCTGCAGGCACCCCGATATATCTTTTCTCTCCAAAACAAAACTCCTTTTCCACTTTTTCAGACTCATAATATCTTCTTCCCGGAAATTCCGGTAAAATGACTCGTTAGTAGTATGCCGGAAAAAGAGTTCCTTATTCTAATGCCGTATCTTAAGTGGTACTGCCGAAGCCTCCGTTGCGCACGCCTTCCGCGTCATCGTCCACGGTAATCCCATACTCCAGAAAGATTCCCTGGGCAAATCCGCTGCCCTTTGCCACCTCCAGAGCCTTTCCCTCCTTGGAGTCATTGGTCAGCTTGACAAAAATATGTCCTTCATTATCCGAATGAAAATAATCGCTGTCAATGATACCTACCGTATTATTTAACTGCAGACGGTATTTAAATCCCAGCCCGCTCCTGGGATAAATATGCAATACCCAGCTTTCATCTATCCGCACCCGGATACCCGTGGGAATCTTTATCGTCTCCCCGGGCGCCAGGCAAAAATCAAAAGGAGCATAAAAATCATACCCTGCACTGCCCTTTGTGGCCCGGCCCGGCAGCTTAATATCCTCATACATTTCCTGAATTGCCGCTTCCGCATATCCCGGGAAGTCTTCCTTTACGGAGTTTACAAAATTCTCTTTGCTGACCTTAAAAAACTGTGCGATTCTTTTCACTTTCCACCTCCGATAGTTCCATCCATCTGCTAAAACAAATTCCGAATAATCATATCTGCACACTCGGCCGCATTATGCAGACTTGTATCTACCCTCAGGCTATATGCTATATTTTTTGCCATCAGCTCATGCTGCTCATCCGATTGGTTTTCGGCTCTGTCTCCACGAAGGATATTCCTTTTTCTGCATATATCCAACGGGCAGTATACTTCAACCACATCAAGCGGATTATGTTTCAGTATTTCAGTAAGCTGCTGATAATGAGGCGTAATTTCTTCTCTTTCCACTAATATTCCGTCAATCAGAACATTTTTACCCATATCCGAATAAAGTTTTGCCGTGTGGTACATCATAATAATCACTTCGCTGAGATATTTCCAATAATTTTCACGCAAATACTTTTCTCCGACCATCTCCTGGAACAAATCGTTGGCGACGACATAAAAAAACACATCCTCGCGCTCCTGAAGGGCCTCAACGATGGATGTTTTCCCTGCGCTTGTTACCCCGTTCAAAAAAATAATCCGTCCCTTTTCCATTTTCCTCCCATATCACAGCTTTTCAGCAGCTCAAATACAATGATCCGGCCGTCCCGTTTCACGAACAGCCGCAGGCAAGATCCGGCTTGCGGGCCAGCTCATAGGATTCCGCGTAATTGCCGCAGTGCAGCACAGGAATCAGCGGATCCGGCTGGGCCAGGGTCTTCTGCACGTCAATGACCCTCTGGTTGGCGCTTCCCTTCCAGAGCAGCTTCGCGTCCTTCTCCTCCTCATGGAACTCCCCGTCCACCAGCACGTCCACAAACCTCATCATCGGGTAATACAGAATATTCTCCCAAGTGTCCCCCGTATACAGCCAGATGGTCTTCTCGGGATACCTCTCCTTAATCTCGGACATCAGCTCCCGTACACCGATCCTGTTGGCCGGATGCAGGGGATCTCCCCCGGAAAAGGTAATCCCTGAAATATAGTTTTTCTCCAGCTGCTCAAAGATCTCCGCCCTGGCGCTTTCATCAAAGGCCAGCCCGCCGTCCGGATCCCAGGTAACCGGATTCTGGCAGTTTTTACAGCAATGACTGCAGCCCGCCACCCACAGCACCACCCGCAGCCCGTCTCCATTCTTCATATCATCCTTTGTTATATCATGATACCTCATAAAACATACCTTCCATCTATATCATCTATTAAACCATCACGTCAGGCATTCTTCCAGGAATACCCTCATCCGGGAAATCCGCCGTCAAATCCTCCTGCATGAACGAAAACAACAGAACCCCCCACCAGTCCGGGGAATGACTTAGATTTTCTAAGGCTGGATGCCTTCCTCGGGACTCCAAGCTTCCCGGGGAGAATCCGCAAAGCGGATTCTCTGGGGAATGAAGATTTTCTTAGGCTGGATGCCTTTCCAGCCTTAGAAAATCTTCATTCCCTCTACATAGACCTTCGTTCCGCAATCTCCGCCATCTTCGCGTCATTCAGCCTGGTATCCCCATGCACCCGGGAATAGGACAGATAACCGTTCATCCGGTCGATCTTGGTCAGATTGCGGCTCCCGCACTTGGGGCAAATATCCATTTCCAGCTCCTGGTGGCCGCAGTCGTCACAATATGCCAGAGACAAATTGACGCCCTCGTAAAATCCCATTTCCATGGCCCTGTGAATCAGCGTTTTAATGGCATCCACATTGTAATCAATGGGGTATTTCACATATTGTATCTTACCGCCATTGCAGAGATTCCAGAATCGATCCTCCTTGTCCTGCTTTTCAATAGGCGTAATATCCTCCGACACATGGCAGTGGAAGCTGTTGCTCACATACTCCCTGTCCGACACGCCCTCCACGATGCCATATTTTTTACGGAACTGCTTCACCTGCACACCGCAGAGATTCTCCGCAGGAGTTCCGTAGATGGCGTAAAGATTACCGTCCTCCTCCTTGAATTCGTTCACCCTTGCATTGATGTATTCCATAACCTCCAAGGCAAACTCCCCGTCTTCCACCAGGGACTTCCCGTTGTAAAGCTCCTGCAGCTCATTTAAGGCCGTAATGCCGAAACTGGCGGTAGCCGACTTCAGCAGCGGCTTAATCTTATCATGCAGGCCCAGATGCCCTCCCAGGAAGCCTCCCTCACAGTAAGCCAGCGGGTTCGTGGAAGCACGCATTTCCCCCAGGTAGGCGTAAGTGCGGATATGGAGCTGACGGATCAGGTTCAGGTAATAGTCCAGCACCTCATAGAAGTCCCGGCTCTCCTTCCTGGCTTTCGCCAGAATCATGGGCAGATGCAGGGACACCGCCCCGATATTGAAGCGCCCCACAAATACCGGCATATCCTTGTCATCCGCCGGGTGCATGCCGCCCCGCTCATACCAGGGAGAGAGGAAGGCCCTGCAGCCCATGGGGGAAATGATCTTCCCATACTGCTTATAAATGCTTGCCACATACCCCTTCCCCGTCAGGCTCAGCCAGTCAGGATACATGGTCTTGGCTGAACACTTTACCCCCGCTTCAAACACATCCTCCAGAGGCTTGCCCGGCCCGTGAAGGTTCTCGTCATATAAGAATACAATCTTGGGAAACAGCACCGGCTTCTTGCAGTCCTTTTTGCCCTGTCCCCGCCTCCTTACGTTCAGCATGGTGATCGTGGCCAGCCTGGCAAACCTGCCGGTGCCGGTACCCGCCGTCACCGTGATAAAGGGATAATCTCCCCGGCTGCTTCCCACCGTATTGAATTTGTATTCCCAGCCCTGGAAGCCCTGTTCATACTCTCTCACCACATCCCCATAGGCCTCAGCCTCGGCGGTATCCCGGTCAATTCCCAGGCGGATATACTTTTCAATATATTTGTCATAGGACTTCTCGGCATAGGGCTCCAGAATCAGATCCACGCTGGGAACGGTAAAACCTCCGTACTGCTGGCTGGCAGCGCTTAAAACAATGTCTCCGATCACGTCAAATGCCACATCCAGGGATTTCGGCTCGTTATACCATACATTTCCCATTTCAAATCCGCCCCGCAGCACATTCTCCACGTCAAAAAGACAGCAGTTCATGGTGTCTCTTCTGGCAGACATGTCGTGAATATAAATATAGCCGTCCCGGCAGGCCTGAATCTCTTCCGTAGTCAGGAAAAACTTCTGGTACAGTTCCTTATTCAGCTGGTTAAAAATCAGGCTTCTCTTGGTAGCCACCAACGCGGAATCCGTATTTGCATTTTCCTTATCCCCGATATACATGATAGACTGGCTCTTTTTATATACATCGTCCAGCATACGCACAAAATCCTGCTTGTAATTGCGATAGTCCCGATAGCTCTTTGCCACCACCGGCTTTACCTGCTCCAGCGCACTCTCCACAATATTGTGCATCACGGGAATGGGGATCTCGTCCACATCCATTTCATTGACCTTTTCGATCACATATCGGCAGATACTGCTCTCTTCCTCTCCGGTGAACCTCGTCAAAGCCCGATATGCGCTCTTTGCCACCGCATTGACAACCTTCTGCACATTAAAGCTCTCCTTGCTGCCATCCTTCTTGATGACATATACCTCTCTTGCGGGCTTAAACTCTTCACCGTAATTTGTTTTTTCCGTAACCGCCTGGTCAAAATTGCTGCTCATAGATTCCTTTCTCCCTTTCACAAGTAATTTACATTTTTACCCGGACTCCAAAGGCCTGCGGGCATCACCCGAACAATCGGGCTCCGGAACAATGTCCGGAGCCCGATAGAACCGCCGGGCCTTTATCATTTGTCCTGGTACAAAATATGGGAGCATTCTTTGTATTAATCCCAATATGTTGTGCCGTTATTTACCAGTATAAGAAAAAATTCCCCGCTTGTCAACGTACGCGGCCAAAAAAAATACACAAAAAAGGTATCTGAATTTTATGACTTATTCAGATACCTGCTCAATCATCCTTTTCCTCATGAAAAGATTCCGGCAGCTCCGCCGTCAGCTGCATCGTGGCCACGATGTCGGTGAGCCACTTTCGATACCTCTCCTTCACCGAAGCCGGCCCGACCACCACCGCTTCCCGACCGATCCCGGCCAGCCAGCCGAAGAATTGTCCGCTGACCGCCACCCTGGCACGAATCCGAAAAATCCTGTCAGTCATGGGCCGAATGTCCGCTTCCTTGCCGAAACGATCCAGCACCACCCCTGCCAGCCTGTTGGGAAACTGCAGCGTAACCGTATCCGTCTCGCCGCTGAACATGCCAAAAGTCTGGTTCGAATAAACTGCCGGATCCATCTGCGAAAACTGCTCCAGGCCTTCCCTGGCTTCCTGCAGCACCTTCACCTGGCCCATTTTATCCACCCGGTAATGCTTCAGGATGCAGTCCACCGCGTCATATGCCGCCAGATAATAATTCTCTTCCTTCCAGATCAGCGCCCAGGGGCTGGCATGCTTCTTACTGCCCACCCGGGGCACAAGCTCCTTCTTCAGATTCCAGTCAAGATATTGGAATTCAATCTGCCTGTTCTCCTGGATCGCCCTGTGAATATTGTCGATATTATAATAGATACTTTCGTTTTCTGTCTTGATGCGCCCGGCCACATATACCTGCCTCTGCAGCTTACCGGCGTCATATTTCCCCGCCATATGCTCCAGCTTCCTGATCAGGCTCCTGGATTTCCTCGTGGTAATGAACCGCGAGGACTGCACCGCATCTACCAGAAGCTTTAACTCGGCCAGCTCGAACTCACGGCTCGCCATATAATAGCCACCCCCGAGCCTGTTGTGGATCTGGACAATATCGTAACCGAAATCACATAGCTTCTCTATGTCGTCATAGATGCTTTTTCGTTCCGAATGAATATCCTTTGACTCCAGATACGCTATAATGTCCGCTGTGCTCACAGGATGATTCTCATCTGTATTTTCCGTCAGAAGCTTGATGATATACAAGAGCTTCAGCTTCTGCCCCGCCGATCTCGCCATGATAGTTATACCTTTTCTGCTTTCAGATCTTCCCCGGAACCGGCAGACGCCTCATTCTTTGCGTTCTTTTTCTTTGCCATGGTGATACCGATAAAAATTGCCACTCCAGAAACGGCCACAATTATCAGCATCAACAGTCCATAAGATAAAAACATTCTTCCGAATTCAATCAGCTTTCCCATAGCTTAAGCCTCTTTTCCTAAATGTTTGTATGTACCCGTCCTCACACTGGGCACACCCTGATTTTAAGTATAGCAACACCATCCGCTCCCGTCAAGCAAATAGTGACCGTTTCCTATCCGGCACCTTACAGGGCACTGAACGGCTGCTTATTTCCAGCTCCCCGTGATAAGGAATCTCTCCGCCTGCCGGGAAGCCCTGTCGGTAATCCCGCCGTCATATCCCAGCAGCTCCAGCAGCCTGATGGCATTCCGGCCGGTGGCTTTCCCTGTCTGCAGACGATAATTAAAGCTGATGTCGCCGTCCCGCACATCCTCCTCGAAGTGGTAATTATCAAAATCCTCCCGCAGAAGCTCCGTGAGCTCAATATCGTGAGTGGCCGCAAAGCAGACGATACCCGATCCTCCGAGAGATTTCAGGATCTGATTGGAGGCGGCAATCCGCTCCACCGTATTCGTCCCCCGCAGCACCTCGTCCACAAAGCATAATATCCTGCCCCCACCTGATGCCGCCGCATCCAGAATTCGCTTCAACGCCTTGATCTCTACGATATAATAGCTCTCTCCTCCTGCCAGGTCGTCCCGCAGGGCCATGGAAGAAAAGATACGGTAAAAACACCCGCGATAGCCGTCAGCGGCACAGGTGTGGATCGTCTGGGCCAGGATGGCATTCAGGGCCACGGTTTTCAAAAAGGTAGACTTTCCCGAAGCATTGGAGCCGGTGAGCAGTACTCCCCGTTCCGCCGTAATGCTGTTTTTCACCGGGTGATCCAGCAGGGGATGATACCCGTTTTCCAGCTCCAGCTTTCCCTCCCGGCCGCTGCCTGACGACGCTTTCCCCTCCCGGATTTTCTCCTCCCGGTTCTTTCCTTCCCGGATTGCGCTTTCCCGGTCAGCGCCCCCGGCCGATTCCCCTGTAAATTCCGGACAGCACCAGCCGTTTGTCAGCGATTCCCGGAAGATCCATACCGCCACTGCCGTCTCCAGATAGCCCACGGCAGCAATCAGCCCGTCCACGTCCTCCACGTGCTCCCGCAGAACGCTCAGCATATTATTGAATTTCATCAGATCCACATGAAATACCATGCGGATATAGTCCAGCAGCACGCCTATAATATCACCGGAAGCATTTCCGCCTCTTGCGGAGCCGGAATTCATAACCCAGAAGCTGTTCCGCCGCATGGCCTGCATTCTTTTCTTGTGAAAGCGAATCTGCTCCAGCTCCTCCTCACATCCCGACAGGCCTGTTTTTTCCAGCTCATCACAGATGTCCAGCAGGCGTATAACATAGGCAAAGCTGATAATATACGGATCGATCTCGCCCTTTTCCTTAAAATACGAAATGATATTATAAATCATCAGCGCCACGATCCCAATGAGCCCCAGCGAAAAATTGACCGTACACAGGGCTGCCAGGGGCAGAAAAAGCAGATCCATACAGATATGCTTCCTGTTGGACCGCTCTCCCAGATAATCCAGATTATCGATATAGTCGTAAAGGGAATACTTTCCCGTATGTCCCAGCTTATTCATACGAAACTGAAACCGCACGCGTTCGTCCGGGTGCTCCCCGAAGAACCGGACCTTCTGCTCAAAATGCTCCAGCTCCTCCCGGTCCCGGCGCAATGTCCGCAGCCGATAATACAGGTACTCCTCCCCGGTTGCGGACAGCGTATAATTCATGCGCTTGAAAAGCTCATCCATCCCCAGATCGTTCCAGGTAATGTCGTCGATCTGCCACTCCTCCGGATGCCGTCTGTAAAAGCTGTCCATTTTCTCAAATCTTTCCGTAGGATATTTCCTGTCGGAAAGCTTTAAATATCCCCGGTACAGCTTCTCGATGAAATTCTTTTCTTCCTTCTTCCCGCGGTAAAATTCCAGCCCGAAGATCGCCAGCACAAATACCGCCAGCGCCGCCGCAAACAACACATACTCCATACGTCAAATCCCCAATTATCAAATTCCCTTCACACTTCCCGTCATGCCGCCGCAGCCGGCAGTGCCGCTGATGGCGGCACAAACAATCGGTGAATCCAAAGCACAAAAGCCGCGCAAAGCGTAAAAATAGCGCTTGGAAGAATGGCTAGGCGACCAAAAAGAACTTCACCAGGAAAATCACCGACAGTACATAAGTCAGCACCGACACCTCCCTGGCCTTGCCCGTGAAAAGCTTAATCACCGTATAGGAAATCAATCCGATGCCGATGGCATGTCCGATAGAACCGGATACCGGCATGGCAATCAGCATCAACGCCGTGGGAACGGTCTGACAGATGTCGCCGAAATCAATATTCTTCAGACCCGTTATCATCAGCACTCCCACATAGATCAGTGCGGCCGAGGTGGCTGCCGGAGGAATCACCGCCGCAACAGGCGCCAGGAACATACATGCCAGGAACACAATTCCCGTGGTCAGCGCCGTCAATCCCGCTTCCACGCCGGATGCGGATTCCACAAAGGTAGTCACGGTAGAGGTTCCCGTCACGGAACCGGCCACGGTGCCCACGGCATCCGCCAGCAGCGCTTCCTTCATCTGGGGCATCCTGCCGTCCTTGTCCAACATGCCTGCACGGCTTGCCGTCCCCACCAGGGTACCGATGGTGTCAAACATGTCGATAATACAGAAGGTAATAATCAGCGTCACTACAGTAAACAAGCCGATCTGAGCAAACCCGCCGAAATTGAATTTGAACAGGGTAGTCTCCGCCATATCCTTAAAGGGAGGCAGGAAAGACGCCCCCGCCAGGCTTGCAAAGGGATTGGTATGCAGGAAAATTGCCTGCCCTGCCCAGTTAATGATGCTGGCTGCCAGCATTCCCAGAATAACTGCGGCCTTTATCCCCTTCTGGCTCAGAATAATAATGACAAACAGGCCGATGAACATGGTCACCACCGTCAGCACCATGGTGGGATAACTGTCTCCCATATTTGCCTTGGCAATGCTGGGGGTCAGCGCACCGAAAAAGTCCCGCATCACATAGAACGAGCTGGCAGGTCCCACGCCGGCATTGGAGCCCAGGCCGATGTTTAACAGCATCAGGCCGATGGCGGGCGCGATCCCCAGGCGGACTCCCAGAGGAATTGCATCTACGATCTTTTCCCGTACATTGAGCACGGAAAGCGCCAGAAATACCAGACCCTCAATCAGTATAATACACAGCGCCGCCTGAAAGGATTCCAGATAGGTCATTCCGGTCAGCCCCACGATATTTGCCACTACTACCGCGAAAAAGCTGTTCAGCCCCATCCCCGGCGCCATTGCAAAGGGCTTGTTTGCCACAAAAGCCATGACAAGCATTCCCACCGCCGAAGCAATACAGGTAGCCAGGAAAACACCGTTCCAGAGGCTTGTCCCGCTTTGGCCGAAGCCCACCAGCAGATTGGGATTCAGGGCAATGATATACGCCATTGTCATAAACGTTGTCAGCCCGGCAATGATTTCCGTTTTTACCGTCGTCTTGTTTTCCTTGAGCTTAAAAATCTTTTCCAGCATTTTTTACTCTCCTCCTTTGCATATGCGTCAGGCATAAATGATGCGCCTTACGATACTGTTACACCTTGCATAAATATCTTCTGTGCTCCCGCCAATGTTAAATTCTCCGTTCCGGTAAAGAATTTTCCCGTTAATCATCGTCATTCGCACATTGGACTTACTGCCGCTGTATACCAGGTTCTTTGGAATATTATGAACCGGCTGCATATTGGGCTGGTGCAGATCTATGAGAATCAGATCCGCCAGCTTTCCCTTGGCCAGCACATCCGCCTTGGACAGACGCATGGCCCTGGCACCGTTTACGGTAGCCATTTTTAACACCTTCATGGCATCCATGCTGGCCGCATCCTCCTCACGCAGCTTGCTTAAGCCCGTCACCAGGAACATTTCCCGGAACATGTCCAGACAGTTGTTGCTGGCCGCGCCGTCCGTGCCGATTGCCACGGGAATCTTTCTCTTCTCAAGCTCCGCTGTCGGCGCAATGCCGCTGGCAAGCTTCATATTGGAGGCCGGATTGGTAATCGCATACAGCCTGCGCCGCCTGAAGATTTCCAGATCCTGTTTCGTCATATGGACGCAATGATACCCGCCGCCGCCATACTCAAAGATCCCCATCATATCCAGGAACATTGCCGGTGTCATACCATGCCTTTCCTTACACTCCTCCACCTCCCTCCTGGTCTCCGCCAGGTGGGTATAGACGGGGGCATGGAATTTGTGGGCCAGCTGGGCTACCCGGTAAATCAACTCCTTGGAGCATGTGTACTCGGCATGAAACCCCAGCTGGTAGCTAATCAGGGAATTCTTCTTATTCCATTTCAGATATTCTTCTTCCATCTGCTCCGGTGAGGAAACAAAATTATTCAGGCCGCTGGTAAGTACACAGCGCATCCCCATATCCAGACAGGCCTCCGCGGCGGCATCGGGAATCAGATACATATCGAATACCGATGTGATGCCCGATGTCAGATATTCCAGCACCGCCAGCCGGGTCAGATGATAAATATCCTCCTTCGTCAGCTTCTCCTCCAGAGGAAAAACCTTTTCGTTAAGCCACTGCTTCAACGGCACATCGTCTGCGTAGGACCTTAAAAAGGTCATGGCAGAATGGGTATGGGCATTTTTAAATCCGGGCATCAGCAGATCCCCCCGGCAGTCAATCTCCACATCCCACACAATCCTGGGAATTTCGCTGTTCCAGCTGAACCGCAGCTCCTCCTGTTCCGCCACATAAGCGATCTTGTCATTCTTCACCCAGACCTCTCCGCTGAAAACCGGCCTGTCCTTCTCCATGGTCAGAATTCTTGCATTATAAAGCCTGATATTCACCTGATTGATTCACCTCCGAATCCAAAGGGCAAAATTTCGTCCAGGCGGTACTGCCGACGATCTTCTACGCTTTTTACAACGATCACCTGAAAGCCGTCATCACAAAACTCCCGCATCACCTGGCGGCAGATACCGCAGGGATAAGCATAATCCTTCGGCTCTTCCCCCTCCATCCCGCCTGCAATGGCAATCGCCTGAAACCGCCTCCTGCCCTGGCTTATTGCCTTAAAAAAAGCGGTCCGCTCCCCACAGTTTGCCGCACCATAAGAAGCATTCTCAATGTTGCAGCCTGTAAATACCTCTCCTTCTTCCGTCAGCAGGGCAGCACCCACTGTATAGTGGGAATAGGGTGCATACGCATTCTCCCGGGCGTCCAGCGCGGCCTGCGCCAACGCGCCCGCATCTGTAATCTTCTGCTTTGTCATGGCTCTCCTCCCGCGAAAAGGCTCCTACAGCATGTCTCCGAACTTTTTAACGGACTCTGTCACCAGCTTTTTGAAATTTGGCGCCGCCTGGTCCGCAGCCTCCTGCACCTCCTCATGGCTTAAGGGAACCGCCGTCATCCCTGCGGCAAGATTGCAGATACAGGAAATACCGCATACTTTCATACCCATATGATTGGCGGCAATGGCTTCCACCACGGTACTCATACCCACCGCGTCACACCCCAGCGTCCGCAGCATGCGAATCTCGGCCGGAGACTCAAAGGAAGGCCCCGTAAGCTGGGCATAAACCCCCTCCTGAAGAAAAATACCGTTTTCCCTGGCCGTTTCCCGGATGACCTGCTGAAGCTTCCCGTCATAGACCGCACTCATATCGGGAAATCTCACCCCCAGCTCGTCCACATTCGGCCCGATCAGAGGATTGGGTGCAAAGACAGAGAGGTGATCCCGGATCAGCATCAGGTCACCTGCATGGAAAGAGGTATTCACCCCGCCTGCCGCATTGGTCAGAAACAGGATCTTCGCCCCCAGGAGCTTCATCAGCCTGGCAGGCAGCACCACATCACTGATGGGGTATCCTTCGTAATAGTGCACCCGCCCTTTCATACAGACCACGGGAAGCCGATCTACATATCCGAAAATAAATCTACCCGCATGGCCCGGCACCGTTGACACCGGGAAGCCTTCTATCTCACCGTAAGGCAATTCATATTCCACCCGGATACTCCCGGCATAATCCCCCAGGCCGGATCCCAGGACAATGGCTGCCTCCGGCACAAAGTCCGTCTTTTTCCTTACGCAGTCACGGCATTTCACAAGCTTTTCATATACTTCACCCATTCGGCCCCTTTCCCCCTTCGCTTTTTTTCTATTATACAGAACATTAAGGGAAAAAGCAATTTGTTTCGCGGCCGGGAGCCGCAGGTATTTTCGAAATGTAATCTCCCGGCCGCCTTGCTGTCAGCTGTGAGGAAGCGCAGATGAAAGCGTTTCCCTAAATAATGATGCACACCATCCCGCCGTTGCTGTCGTTGACAATCTTCTGCATGGTATCCTGCAGCTTGATCTGGCTCTCTTCCCCGATCACCGCCACCTTGGCGGTAATCCCGTCATTCACCAGCTGTTCTACCGTCTTGCCGAAAATATTCGTGCCCCAGATTCCGCTCTGGGCATCTGTCTGATTGATAAAGGTAATCAGATCCTCCGCCTGCTCCTGGGTGCCCACTATGGGTGCAATTTCCGTTTCAATATTGGCCCGGATCATATGGATGGAAGGACTGGATGCCTTGATCTTTACGCCGAACTTATTGCCGTGCTTAATCAGCTCCGGCCGCTCCAGGACGATCTCATCCTTATCCGGCGTAACCACGCCGTATCCCTTGATGCGCACCATATTGACCGCGTCAAGCACCTTGTTGTATTCATGTTTCATGGCCGCAAAGCTCTTCAATTTGCTGATTAGCTGATACTCGTCGGCAATGTTCTCGCCCACCATTTCTGTCAGCATTTCATAATAATAGGAATCCGCAACGTCCAGGGTTACCCGGATGCAGCCGTCCGACAGGGATACGGTATCCGTCTTGCAGCGCCTTATGTATTCGCTTTCCAGGTTCACCGGTTTTTCAAGCACATCCCGGATAGTGGAATAATCCTTCATAATGAGCTTTACCTTCTCCACCAGATCCTGCTTCATCCGGTTGTCTTCCGCCAGCATCTCCACCCATTTAGGCATGTAGAATTCCATGGCCGAAATCGGGAACTCATAGAGCACGTTTTCCAGAATCATGTGAATGTCTTCTTTTTTCAGCTGTTCACAGTTCACGGCAATAGCCGACACCCCATATTTTTCTGCCAGCTCCTCCACGGTCCTTTTGGCATCCTCAGAATAAGGCTTCTGGCTGTTTACCAGCACCAGGAACGGCTTTCGCAGCTTTTTCAGCGCCAGTATCGTCCGTTCCTCCGCCTCCAGGTAATTGGCCCTGGGAATTTCTCCAAAGCTCCCGTCCGTAGTGACCACCAGCCCGATTGTGGAATGATCGTTCATAACCTTGTCAGTGCCCACCTCCGCTGCCTGGGTAAAGGGGATCTCGTAATCGAACCAGGGAGTCTTTACCATCCTCTCCGTCTCTTCCTCCATGTGTCCCGCGGCGCCCTCCACCATGTATCCCACGCAGTCAATCAGCCTCACCGAAACGTCGATGTCCCCGCTTAAATGCACCTTCGCCGCCTCGTTGGGAATGAACTTGGGTTCCGTAGTGGTGATGGTCTTACCCCCTGCACTCTGGGGCAGTTCATCCTGGGCCCGTTCCCTCGCGTGTTCATCCTCCATGTTGGGCAGCACCATCTCCTCCATAAATCTCTTGATAAAGGTGGATTTTCCCGTGCGCACCGGCCCCAGCACCCCTATGTAGATTTCTCCTCCCGTGCGTTGCTGTATATCGTGATACAAGTCGTATGTAGTCGATACATGTTCCATAGACAAAGCCTCCTGTCATATCCTACAGAAGGATATGCGGGAGGCGGATGTCTTATGACCTTTCGTCATTTATTTTCTGTTTTCTCTGTCCCAGTACCTGGTCCAGCATTTCCATCAGTTTGTCAATCTCTATGGGCTTTGCAATATGCCCATCCATGCCGCTTCTCAATGCCTCCTGCTTATCTTCCTCAAAGGCATTTGCCGTCATTGCCACAATGGGCACCGAAGACAGCGCTTTGTTATCAAGCCTGCGAATGGTCTTTGTCGCTTCATATCCGTTCATCACCGGCATCTGGACATCCATGAGGATCACCTGGTAATATCCGTTTTCCGAGGCGGTCAGCATATCCACGGCTATCTTTCCGTTCTCGGCAACCTCCACCGTAAATCCTGCCTCCTCCAAAATGGCCACTGCAATCTCCTGATTCAGTTCATTGTCCTCCGCCAGCAGGATGCGGCCCGTGCGAAGAGGCTCTTTTTCCGTCCCCTTTTCCTTCCTGTCATTGTCCGAACCGGCAATGGAATACAGGCATCCCCGCAGCTCGGAGAAGAACAGCGGCTTACTGCAGAATGCGGTCACCCCTGCCTCCCTCGCCTCGTCCTCAATATCGGTCCAGTCATAAGCCGTCAATACAATGATGGGCACATTCTTTCCCGCCTCCTGCCGGATCCTGCGGGCTACCTCCACACCGTTCATATCAGGCAGAAGCCAGTCAATGATATGTACGAAATAGGGATCATTGCGGGTCAATGCCTGGCGGGTACGCAGGACGGCCTCTTTGCCTGACAGGGTCCACTCCGCCCTGAGCCCGATCTGCTGCAGCATACAGGATACATTGTCACAGGTGTTGAAATCGTCATCCACCACCAGTGCCCTGAAGCCCTCCAGTTCGGGTATTGTCTGAGGCACCTTCTTCCCGCCGTTTATGCGCAGCGGCAGGCAGACAACGCATTCCGTTCCTTCTCCCTGTTTGCTGGTTACCTCTATGGTGCCGTTCATAATATCCACGATATTCCTGGTGATGGCCATGCCAAGTCCCGTTCCCTGAATACCGCTGGTAGTGGAATTCTGCTCCCTCTCGAAGGGCTCAAAGATATGGGACACAAATTCCTCACTCATGCCGATACCCGTATCTTTGACATGGAACTCATATAGTGAATATCCGGCGGAACTACCCGGCCTTTCAATCACTTTCATACTGACCATGCCGCCCGCGCCGGTATATTTCACCGCATTGCTCAGCAGGTTCAGCAGAACCTGGTTCAAGCGCAGCCGGTCGCAGCAGATCTCCTCATTATGAATGTCAACGGCATCCATATACAGATCCAGCTGCTTGGCATGTACATCCGCCTGGATGATATTGCGCAGCTCGTGCATGATATCGGGAAGACTGCATGCTTCCTCCTCCAGGTGTATCTTACCGCTTTCAATATGGCTCATGTCCAGGACATCATTAATCAGGCTCAGCAGATGGTTCCCTGAAGACATGATCTTTTTCAGATATTCCTGAACCTGCTCCCTGCTGTCGATATGGGTAATCGCCAGGGAAGTAAACCCGATAATGGCATTCATCGGCGTACGAATATCGTGGGACATGTTGGAAAGGAAGGTGCTCTTGGCCCGGCTTGCACGATTTGCCTGAGAAAGGGCATTCTCCAGCAGAGTTCTCTGCTCCCGTTCGCTGCGGGTCTCCTCGTCCACACTGCGGAATCCCAGGACAATACCGTGACGCTTATTCCACTTCCCGGCACGCACTACTTTCATCTGGAAATACCTCAGTTCACCGCAGCAGGTCATCCGATAACCGATGTGGTAAACCGATTTGTTTATAAGCTCCTTCATCAGATTCTCACGGGATATGGCATTCTGCAGCGGTTCCCTGTCCTGTTCGTATACACCCGTCTCTATGTAACGCTCCATTGCTTCGTCATAGGACAGCTCCCCGCCAAAAATCGTATCCAGAATCTTATGCTTGCAGTCACCGATCCGGAGCGCTTTTCCCTTTCCTGTATCCAGGTCAAAGAAGCATACAAGACTGTAGTCAATGCTGAGAGCCTGGATCATCTCCATCTGCTTGCGCTCATCCCGCCGTCGTTCTTCTTCCTCCTGCAGCTTCTGTGCGGTGCGGTCCAGCAGGAACCGCTGGCAAAGTAATTCCCCATTCTCCTCCACGATCTTGATACTGCCCAGCACATAACGGATCTCCCCGTTCCTGTGGCGGACACGATATTCCAGGCTGACACTGTCCCCCACATTTTTCATGGATTGAATGATATTCTGCAGCCTCGGCTTATCCTCCTCCAGAACGGATGGCGAGATGAGAAAGAAACCGTCCCCCGTCAAGTCCTCCGGAGATTCATACCCAAGAATATTCAGTGCCGCCTGGTTCACGCTGATAACCCGCTTCCCGTCCAGCGTATGGCATATCATGCCGCAGTCCATGGTAGTAAACAGCATTTCCAGAGTCTGATTTTTCTTCAGCAGTTCACTTGCATAATCCCGTTCCTTGGTCACGTCAATGGCCACGCCCACGGTACCCATAACGCTTCCGTCCAGATCATACAACGGGGACTTATAGGTGGTCAGCACCCTCTTCCCGTCGCCGGTCTGTATGACCTCCTCCGAAACACAGGTCTGCCTGCTCTCCATGACAATGCGCTCAGACTCAATGCAGGCAGGATCATCCGCCTCCACATCCCAGATATAGGCGTGCCCCCGTCCCTGTACCTGATCCTTGGTTTTGTTTACTGCCTTACAGAAGCTGTCATTCACCTTTTCATGGATACCGTTTTTATCCTTATACCAGATCAGATCCGGCGTTCCGTTAATCACGCTTTCCAGATACTGGCCGGTCTGCCAGCAATCCCTGTGCCGTTTATAAGCTTGCTGCCACCGCAGAAAACGAAAGCGAATTTCTCCCTCCGCCATGGGAAGCGTCCACAGGTCCGTGACCCGGGACAAATCTTCACCCGCCGTATCCGCACCTGTCAGCTCCGCCAGCTGCTCCTCCCCTGCCAGCAGGATCAGTTCTGCCTCCGGCTTCTTCCATGCAGCAAGCACCGCTGCTGTCTTTGCCGCATCCACATTACTCAGATCCGCAAAAATCACATCCGCTTCTTTTGCCAGCGCCTCCTCAGGGACTGCACTTTCCGTAAATTCATGCTCAAAAGCCTCCAACGGCGCCATGCACTTTACTATCTCGGGCAGCTGCCCCTGATGTCCCGTAAAATAAAAGCACACATGACAATGATACATAAAAAAATCCTCCTGGCGTATCGTATTTTGTATCTTTTGTTATCTTCATTATCTATGTATCAGCCAAACTCCGACTCAACGTATATTTTATCAATAACACCGGTCTGTGTCAATGCCGCCGGTGCGAAACATGCGCCATCCGGCGCGCTGAAAAACAGGCTTCACACACTCATCGAATTGCCGCCTCACTGACAAATAACTATTTCATTTATATCATAGCCCCAACAACGAATATTGTCAAACAGATACGCGCAGTAACCCCTCAGACAGGACACGGAACTGTTACAGCGCGGTTTCCCCGGGCTGTTTGGTTTGGGATAAACTGTTGTTCTTTCGGAAAGGATGCGTTACAATGACAATAACAGGCCACAAATACACACTGTTGAAAGGATCCTGCCTATGAGCAAATCACGCGCTTTTTCTCTTACCTTCCTTCTGTGCTGCATCCTCCTGTCTTCCTGTGGGAACCGGGCCGGGGGCACAGCAGCTCGGTCCGGGAGGCAGCCCGGCATGGAGGCACTGTATGAACTCACGGAAAGAACTGCTTATCTGGATGTCACCGTGATGTCAAGACAGACTGTTTGTCCCGGACAGGAGTGGCCGGGACAAACCCCGGAGGGCTATTCCCCCGCCTTCCTGGATACCGTTTTTTATTGAGAGGAACCTGCACAGCTCTGGGCCGTCCCCCGTACGGAAGGCATTATGGATGTCTGGCTTTACCGCGCAGATGGAAGCCGTAAGATCCTGTTCCC
Organism: uncultured Acetatifactor sp.; assembly: GCA_910577035.1. Lineage (GTDB taxonomy): Bacteria > Bacillota > Clostridia > Lachnospirales > Lachnospiraceae > Acetatifactor. Next base: position 27,239 of record CAJTKW010000023.1, on the reverse strand, counting down.
TGAAATTCCTGCCGAATACGCTTCCACCGGCTTTGCCTTCCGGAAATGGTATCTGGACTCGGAGGGAAACGGCTATTGCTGGCGCAATTCGTTTCGCACCGTCCATGAGGATGGCCACGAAAAGATTTATAACACACTCCTTACGAAATTTTCTGTTTCCGGGGGGATACAGTTTGCACAGGAATGGGACTACGGTCAAAATATCATTGATTTATGCCAGCTCTCGGATGGCCGAATTTACCTGATTCTGGAAAACAGTCTGGAAGACGTTCAAACCCTGACGGAGCTGGACTCCTCCACCGGCCTTCCTGCCGGTGAAAACGATGTAAAGCTAGACTTCAGGACATCGAGCCGTCAACAGCTTGGCGGCGGATACGGCTTACCCCTCCTGTACAGCACGGATCCTTCCGTCGGCAATGAGATTCTGGCTGTTTCCCCTGTGGACGGAGGCATATCCTGTGTTTTTTCCTTCATCGGAACCACCTATTATGTGGATGATCCGGAAATGATGCTGAGAGATTTTAAAATACTGCCGGATGGCAGCATTCTGATGCTGTATGCCAGTCAATCCGGTGCTCCCGCCACTGTCTGCGACAGACTTACCATGTCGGAAATAGAAAAAATTCCTGTTGTCCTCCGAGGCCGATTTAACGGGGATTCCTGGATTACCCGGCAGGCATCGTTGTTTAACCGGCAGAATGAAACCTATCATGTGATATTGGAAGACTGCGGCGGCAGGAATGATCCGGAGGATTTTGCCCGACTGACCAGTATCCAGATTGCCGCCGGGAAGGGGCCTGACATAATCTACGGAGGCCTGATGCAGGATTATATTCCCGGCCTGATGGAAAAAGGCGCCCTGGAAGACCTCTCTCCCTACCTGCAGAAAAGCGGCATCCTGGAAAACGATTACTTTCCCGCTGTTTTCAGCGTCTGGCGGGACGGCAGCCATATCTATGGCGTCAGCCCAAGGTATCTGGGCTTGTCCGGCTTTATGGTGGACTCCTCCATACTGAACACGGAAGAGGAGCCGGGCATCCATGACCTGATAGATTCCCTGCTCTCGCCGGGGAAGGAGAATACCGTGTTTCTGTCCGGCTATGACCCACAGGACCTGCTGGAACTTTTTTTAAAGGGCAGTGATACTCTGTGGGGCATGGTAAACTGGGAAGACATGGCCTGTGACTTCAGCGGAGAACTTTTTACAAAAATATTAGAGACTGCCGCCCTGTATGGGGACGACGGGCGCAGATTAAATCCTTCCAGTATTGCTGAAGGCCGTTCCTTTTCGAATCTCTTTGAATTTGACAGCTCGGAGGATATGAAAAAGGCAGGAAAAACGGCCTGTGGAATCCTGTTTGACGACGGATGCCACGCAGGCTTGTCCTCTTCCTCCACCATGGCGATCAGCAGCAGCTCTGCCAACAAGGACGGTGCCTGGGAGTTTATCCGCTTTCTTCTGGGAGAAGAGGTACAATCCTCCGAACCCGCATACTATATTCCGTTAAGAAAAAAGAACTTTGACGCCTGGCTGGACGCACAGCTGGCGGAAGTCAGGGACGGCGGGGAAAAGAGAATCGGCTATGTAGTTTATAAGGCAGGCAGCAATTCTGTCATTTCTGCGGAAGAACATGTTTATACGGAAAACGATATTACAGAAGAAAAGGCCGCCGAATACCGCCTGGCCCTGCAGGAGGCGCGGTCCTGCCCTCTCCGCACCCTCCCCATCCTGGCAATTATCAGGGAGGAAGCGGCGGATTACTTCAACGGCAGTAAAACCGCGGAAACCGTCGGGCAGCTCATTACCAACCGGGTACAGGTATACTTAAATGAGCTGCGGTAAAAAGCCAGCCCCGTCGCTGTTTCCGCGGGCTGGCTTCCCTGTGGCAATTTCTATTCCCTTACAAACACATAATAATCCGTATCATACCCGCCCCAGCGGTAATCTCCGCTCTTCCATTCTATCATCATATAGTCCCTGCCTTCCACGGACAGGATTTCGTAAGCACAGGCCGTATGATTATAATATTTCAGCACATACCCCTTTGTCCAGCTCTGCTTCTCCTTACCGGATATGGTCTCCTCCATATAAATACTGGTGAAGACTCCCCCTTCTCCAAAGTGCATGTGCTTATACATCAGTCTGTCCTGCGGGATATGATTCACAGCCGGGTCAAATTCCTCCCTGGTGCGGATAAAATCATATGCTTTCCAGTCTCCCAGTACTCTTGGATCCTCCACAAAAGGCAGATCCGTATCGTCCTCCCTGGCGATCTCCCGGGCAGTATACTTTTTATGATCCATCTCCTCCAGCACCAGTACGGTAGGTTCTCCGCCCCGCCGGTATTCGTCGCCCTTATTTTCCACGAACATGTAACGGCTTCCGTCATAGTCCTCCAGCTCATACCGGCACAGGCAGGATTGGTCGCCGCCGTTCAGCTTTAAAAAACCTTTCGTCCAGCTGTAAATCCAGTAGGCCTCTCCTCCCGGCAGGAAAAAAATCTCCCTGTTCCTGTTGCCCATGAAGGATTCCCTTCTCTCTCCCGTATCCGCATAAAAATCTTCCCGGACGGCATATTCCCCCAGTACCTTCCATTTACCAATGACCTGCTCATCCTCTTCAAAGGGAAGATCGATATCCTCATGAAATTCCTTGAAATTTTCCTCTCCAAGCTCCAGCACTCTTGCCGCCACCTGAATCTCCCTGCCGCCCTCATCCCCAAGGGTCATAAACCCGGAAATCCGCTGCAGGTTTCTCCTGCGGATCTCTTCCTCCAGACTGCGGCACGCTGCCTGCAAGGCCTCCAGATCCCCCCTGTCCGCCAGGGGCAGGAGCAAACGCGCTCCTTTCAGGATCAAATCGCCAAAGGCATCCCTCTCCAGTACCGCCGGATTTTCCTCACCGGACCGTAACCTTCTTTCTTCCTTCTCAACCATACTCCTCACCTCCGAGATGGCAGCGAGCATGCTGTGATATTCCGACTCCCGGCGGTCCAGAATGTCTTTTATGAACTTACCGTCCCCGGTGTGTTCCAGAATGGCCCTGATGTCCTTCAAGGTAAGACCGCTGCTCTTTAAGAGCTCGATTTTACGCGCCTGTATCAGCTGGTCAGCCGTATAATCCCGATACCCGGTAAAGTAATCCACGTGGCTTGGGCACAGCAGTCCCTCCTTGTCATAATGTCTTAACACCGATATGGGCATTCCCGTCAGCCGGGCAAATTCGCCGATCCTCATGCCGCTGCCTCTCTTTCCGATTATCAAAATCTGTTGACAGTTCCCTTTGAAGCGCTTCATGTGTGTAGTATAAACCTGATGTATGGTTGAGAGTCAACGGGTTACTTTATTTTTTTCAAAGATTTCCATAGTTGGTTATGCAGTCATACCAATGCACAAATATTTCTTCGTTGACTGTCAGCCGCTCGTTGTCCGGCAGCATTTCCGTCCAGGTTTTGCCGTATCGTCCGAATGCCCAGTGATTGCTGTTGAAGCGTCTCCAAAGGACGGTTCTGCCTGCATGGTCCAAGTAGTATTCGCAGAGCATAACGCCGCCTTCACTTTCCTCAGCGTCAATCAGGCGCACGGTGTCGTATTCTTTACCTGCCAGCGTGACGGTGAATCTTCCTGTCAGGTCGGAAATATCGTCATGGCCTTCATAGAAAAGCTCATTTCCTTTCTGAATAATACGTCCTTCACTCCTTCGCTTTACCGGGAAGCCGCAGTTCCCCTCGCCAATCCCGTAGGCGCCTTCAAATTCTTCATCAAGAAACGTGATAATTTTTCGGCAGCCGTCAACAACATTTTCACCGCCGAGATACCGGCAGTAAGTGTCGGTCAGCTGCGCAAAGATTACGTTTTCCTTTTTCCCTTTTTCTTCCTGACAACACGATCTGATTTCGACACCTTCCATTCCGTGGATATTCACCTTTCCGGTTACCTTCAGATCGTAGCGCGCGGTACGCTTTCTTCCGGGAAAATCATACATGACGAAAGAGACCGCTTCATTTTCCGCAGGGATGATGAACATCCCCGGAAGTTCGCGGTGTATCACCTCAAACGGTGCTTTACTCTGCGCCTCTAAGGTATAGTCCGGCATGTATTCAGGAAATTCTTTCATTGTTTTTTCTCCTTTCAGATTTGGTTTGTAAGGGTATTTGTCTTTGAATCTCTGTTTGGCGTAGTACAGGCGGCTTTTCACGGTCCCGATGGGAAGCCCCAGCCGCGCTGCAATCTGATCCTGGGGCAGCTCTTTCAAATAATAGAGATAAAGGATCTGTTTCTCCTTACCGCCGAGCAGTTCAAGGGTTTCACGCACAACGGATGAGACAGTTGCACCATGCGGTCCGTGGGTAAAAACCGATTCCTTCAAGTCTTCAATGGAAATTTGAAGAAGTTTTGCTTTATCTCTGAAATAGTCGTTACACTTATGGCGAGCAATGCCCAAAAGCCACGATTTAAATTTATTTTTCTGTTTCAGACCCTCAAAGCTTTTGAACGCCGCCATGCAGACCTCCTGCAAAATGTCGTCAGCGTCGTGCCGATTCCCGATCCGGTATTTTACGAATCGCTCAAGCACCGGCATTTCTCTGCCAAGCAGCTCTTCAAAATTCTCCATCCCTCTCACCTCACTTTCCGTAAGTTTTGAAACCGGCTTCGCTTATATAGTCGGAAAAAATATAAAAAAGGTTCAATACACACTATAACAAAGTCAGGGCAGACCATACTTGTCTGCCCTGGCTGAAACCTTATCTGCTATACAATTATTTATTCACCAATAATGACACTAATTTCGTACCGCCTCTTTTCGATTTATTATATCCCAGCGCATATCTGATGCTTTCCGAGATATAATACTCTCCGTCGGCCTCCTTAAGATACCCAAAACGCTCCAGATTTCTTTTGTCTTCCACCCCCAGCTTCTCTAAAACTTCATCCGGCAGAGGAACATACTTGTTCTTCTGTTCCATGCTCTGCAGCTTTTGGAAACTGCTCTTAAGCTGATGGATTTCCTTTTCCACTTCCCGGAACTTTTCTATGGAGCATTCCCTGATTGCCTGCTTCATGTCCTCCGGAGTTAAAAAACGATCCGTATAGCCTGTAGCTTTTTTACCGGTACTAAGCTCATTTTTAGACGCATATGCCAGGAATCTCACAATATCCCGCGCCTGAAGCTGTCCGTTAAAATCCGACAGCGATGCAAGTACCCATCTTGTGGCATCTGCCTGCCTGGAGCTGTCCGTCCCCATCTTAGTTCCCCACACCGCTCTCAGTTCTTCCTCGATAATATCTTTTCCCGCATCTTCTACCGGTATGGAGCTGCTTCTCCATTTTACCTCGCTGACCTTGCCTGCCCGCTCCGCCAGCTTTAACGCAAGCTGCAGGGCATCCTTCTGTGTCCAGTTTAATTCATACTGTACATATTGAGTTCGGAACTGCTCAAAATTTGAATTGATAGACAGTTCCGCAATGTCCTTTCTCATAAATACAATAATTCCTATATTAGAAACATACAGCTCGCTCAGCAAATTCACAATTCCCCTGCACAGTGTCCTGATCCCGCACTTTTCCGACGAATCCTTTTCAAAATCTCCAAATACATTTTCCAGTCCGTCAAACAAAAAAATCATTTTCCGGTTCTGTTTTTCCAGGATGGCCTGCAGCTCTTCCCACTTCGTTAAGCCGCCAAACATACTTAAGATCAGATCCTGCCAGAATTCCTGCCATTCCGGTTCGGATAGCTGCCGATTAATTGCCTCCTTGATCTGAAGGCTGTTTTTTGTCAGGAAATCCGGCTCGATTGTCATCTGTGGAATTTCGGCACTGCAGCGTTCTCTGCACTTGGGTAGTATATCCCTGATCCCACTTCTATCCTCACTGCATAACACAGGAAAAACCAACGTACCCTCGTCGCTTTCCACACCTGTTCCTATTACTTTCAAAAATCTTTCCCAGGTCTGCGCCTTCAGCATCTGGTTATAAAGATAAGTCTTTCCCGAACCCTTTGCACCAAGTACGTTAATTCTCGGAACTTCCTGAGTGAAGTTACCCAACTGCTGCACTGCCCTGGTTGCCAGCATGTTTGATATATTCCCGCCTTCGGCGGTTACACTCTTCTCGCAGATCTCATGCAATGCCTTTCTGAATTTCCCGATTTGCTGTTTATCATAATTTATACCGGCTGTTTTTTTCCTTTCATCATTTCTCTCGAAAATATCCCTGACAATATTCCCTTCCCGCAAAGGCTTTGTTGTCCCGCCTGCCAGCTTGAGTTTTCCGCATATCTGTTCCAAATCACTCAAATGGATCAATTCATCGCTGTATTTCAGCTCTTCAACGCTATCCAGAGCCTGAAGCTCTTCCGCCATAGAATCCGGTTCCTGCACTTCTTCCTCCTGCAGCAACAGACGGTAGGCTTCGTCTCTGTCTTTTTCCCTGAACTTCTCGTCATTTACCATAGTCAGAAAAATTTTCCTGACAGCATTCTCATTTTCCCGCTGCTTCTTTAACTCTCTCAGAACCAGATTCGTGCCGCTCACTGACTGAAGAGACGTGGAACTCACCAAAAACTTATCCACTCTCGGGTCAAACAGAAAAGGGGACGAATATTCGCTGAAACCGGCCCGCAAATCTACCAGCACAGCCGCAGCACCAAGACATTTTCCAATTTGAGCCAGCGTATCTGTAATAATATACTTATTGCTTTCCCCTAACATAATACGCTCCGGGCTGGAATAAACATCCAGCATCTGACCCTCTTCGCGATACGTGGGAAGGAAATACTGTTCCAGCTCCATTTGATCTCCTTGAAATACAAGTGAGGATCGTTTCACCAATTGACTTATGTCCTCAGTTATATCCTTCTGATTTCCCTTTGCTCCGATAATGGCAAGCACATCAAGGTAACTGATGGCATAATGATTATCCTTCCTGCCCAGCCATGTCAGGCCCGGCGCCTCCATGTCACCGTCAACAATCAGCACCTTTTTCCCTCTGCCATACAAATTGATAATCTCTCTGACAATGGCAATCAGCGTCAGAGTCCTGCCCACACCTCCCTTATACGAATGAAACGCAACGACAGGTATCTCCAGGGATTTCAACTGTGACTTTTCTGCACCGGTTTCTCCTTTTACATAAGAGAAGTCCTTAAACAAGGGAAACGGATTTCTTTTTCTTTCTCCTGTGGTCTCTTCTATACAGATATTCATAACCGTCCGGGTGATGTCTATTTCGACTTTTGATTTTTCCAGGTTATAATATTGTTTTAAAATCTTTTTCAGAAACCGGCCTGTTTCCTCCTGAGTCTCCGCAGAATCCTCTTCCACATAAATTACAATCTCTGTGCTGAACACATCTATTTTGATCCATTTCTCCGGCCATTCATCTCTGCACCGCAAAAGTCTGCGTTCTATGTCATGCCATGTATAAAACGTTACCGCTTCATAGTCCATATTTGTTTTCTCACTTCCTCGTCTCATTCTCGTGCAGCAAATATAAGATTTTCTTTAAAGATTCTTCAATAGACCGTTCCACTGTTTCGCTTTCCTTACAGCGTATGCCATACCTCCACATTTCGTGGTAGCGCGCCACGTCAATCGTTTGCTCCTGGTGCCCGCTGTGCAAATCCTGAAGTTCGTCAAATTTTTGTTCAATCCCGATTCTTTTCAGCAGCTTAAGTAAATCATGCCCCAGGCCTTTATCTTCTTCCGAAAGCTTGCTGAAGAGAAATTTATTCTCATTTACCAGCAATTGATACTTTCCACCGCATTCCACTGCATAAAACAGCAGGAGCCTGCGCGTACTGCTGTCGCTGACATCCCTCGCGGCGGCTTCCTGTCTGTTTCTGCTGCTTCTGAGCTCTTGTGCGCTTACATCCAGCATCTTCATAATATCATATCCCTACATCCCCATATCACTATATTCTCATATTTTCCATTCACAAGTGCTTTCCTGAGTATCCTCACAGGCATCCACGGTGCTTTTCCTGTAATGCCAAAGAAATCCTACATGATTACTCTCTTATAGCTTTTCTTCCCCCTGCGGACTACCATACCGTCCCCTGCAAAGGCTTCCGGTGTATACACGGTCTTCACATCCGTCACCTTCCCGTCATTTACGGTGACGCCGCCCTGCTCCACGGCACGCCTTGCCTCGGAACGGGAAGCGGTAAGCCCTGCCTTCACCAGCACTCCTAAAATGTCTATGGTTCCGTTCAGAAAGTCCCCCTCTTCCAACTTACAGGAGGGCATATTGGCCGCATCTCCGCCGCCCGCAAACAATGCCCTGGCGCTGTCCTGAGCCTTCTCTGCTTCTTCAGTTCCGTGTACCAGCTGGGTCAGCTCAAAGGCCAGAATCTCCTTGGCCTGATTTAACTGGCTGCCTTCCCAGTGATCCATCTCCTGAATCTGCTCCATGGGCAGGAAGGTCAGCATCCGCAGACACTTTAAAACATCCGCATCCGCCACGTTCCGCCAGTACTGGTAAAACTCATAAGGCGAGGTCTTTTCCGGATCAAGCCAGACGGCTCCCTTCTGGGTCTTGCCCATTTTCTTGCCCTCGGAATTTAACAGCAGAGTAATGGTCATGGCATAAGCATCCTTGCCCAGCTTCCTGCGGATTAATTCCGTACCTCCCAGCATATTGCTCCACTGGTCGTCGCCGCCAAACTGCATATTACAGCCGTATTTCTCATACAGGCACAGGAAGTCATAGCTTTGCATAATCATGTAGTTAAATTCCAGGAAGCTTAAGCCCTTCTCCATCCGCTGCTTATAGCACTCCGCCGTCAGCATCCGGTTCACGGAGAAATGCACCCCCACATCCCGAATAAACTCAATATAATTCAGATCCCGGAGCCAGTCGGCATTATTGACCATGATCGCCTTGGAGCTGTCCCCATTCATGTCTCCGCTCTCGTCAAACTCAATAAAACGGCTCATCTGCTTTTTAAAGCACTCGCAGTTATGGTCGATCTGCTCCGTGGTCATCATGGTGCGCAGGTCGCTCCTGCCGGAAGGGTCACCAATCATGCCGGTTCCCCCGCCAATCAGGGCAATGGGCTTGTTCCCCGCCATCTGCAGCCTTTTCATCAGGCAAAGGGCCATAAAATGCCCCACATGGAGACTGTCCGCAGTGGGATCAAAGCCGATATAAAATACCGCCTTCCCGCTGTTGATCAGCTCCTTAATCTCTTCCTCGTCCGTCAGCTGGGCAAGCAGCCCCCTTGCCTTCAATTCTTCAAATACTGTCATTGTTTTTAGCCTCCACCACTTTTGTTTTTTTATTTATCCTGTCCGGCAAACCGCAGAACAGTCTGCCGCGCTTCCTCCGAATCCATTAAATCTCCGTGAATACTGACCCTGCCAAATTTTTTAGCGCTCAGATACAAAATATCCGGATCCACACCCTCCTGCACATGATAACGGAAAGCAGATGCAAAATTTTCCCGTCCCGTGTTACTGACTACGATAAACTTCTTTCTCACCGCCAGATAGGCCTCCAGCAATTCCTGATGATTCTGGAAATAACACTGGCTGCGCTCGTTAAAGGCAAAGAAATTGGCACAGGGATAATCGCAATAGTTAGGAACAATATAACAGGTAACCTCACTTTTTACCACGGCATCATACATTTCATAGACCGGATCGCTGAAATAAGGACATTCCTCCCCTGCCTGAAAACACTGATAACCGCAGTGCCCGCAGGGAGTAATGGAAAGGTTAGAAAAATCATACACTTCTGCCTCTCCTTTCCAGTATCGCCGCAATACTTCTGCGATATTGCTGCAGCTGCCTCCAGCCCGGCCGCTGAAGGAAATAATACATGCTTTGCCTGCCATCTTCCACCCTTTCATCTTAACTTTGTACCGTCAGCGGGCTGACATCAGCTTCGTCATTGCCTGGTTCAAACCGTCCACCGTCAGCTTGTACATGGGAAACAGCTCCTTCACCGCCGTCTCCGCCTCCCGCCAGGGAGCTCTTCCCGGTGCCATCTTGGGATTCAGCCATACCACCTTTTTATACTTCTTTTTCACCAGCTGCAGCCACTCCCAGCCCGACAGGCCGCCGTTGGGTCCCCGGTAATTCCCGGTGTCCGAGTACAGCTCCTCCGGTGCCATGGCCGCATCCCCCACAATAATCACCTTGTAATCACTGTCCACATTGCGGAACATCCACTCCGTGTCAATCCAGTCCCCGTTCTCACATTCCGGGGTCTTATACAGCTTGCTGTAAATGCAGTTATGGAAATAATAGGTCTTTACGTCCTTGTAATGATTGGACTTGTGAACGGCCTGGAACAGATCGTTCAGCAGACTGCTGAAGGGAATCATGGTTCCTCCGGAATCCATGAGCAAAAGTAACTTCACCGCATTTTTCCTGGGCTTCTGCATCACAATCTGCAGGCATCCTCCGTTATTGCAGGTTTTGTTTACAGTACCGTCAATATCCAGCTCCGACTCCGGTATGTCCAGACGGGAGGAGAACTGCCGCAGCTTGCGGAACGCCATCTGAAACTGCCTGTTATCCAACACCCGGTCATCCCGAAAATCCCGGTACTTTCTTGCCCCCACCACGGAAAAGGCAGACTGGTAGCCGGTCTGGCCGCCCACCCGCACGCCGCCGACATTGCCGCCCATATTGCCGAAGGAGGTCTTGCCCATGGTGCCGATCCAGAAACTGCCGCCGTTATGCTCTTCATTCTGGTCCTTGAGACGCTGCTTGAAAGTCTCTTCCACGTCCTCCTTGTCCACCTGAATGTCCTCCATCTGGTTCAAATGGGCTCTTGCCTCCTCATGGGCTAGCTCCAGCATATCGGACTTGTCCAGCCAGCGGAGCATTTCCTTCCCCACCTCCGTCTCTTTCTGGGCAGGCTTAAAGCACTCTTCAAAGGCCATATCAAATTTGTCAAAATCCGTTTCGCTCTTCACCAGGATCATCCGGGCCACATAATAAAACTGCGTCAGGGAGCTGCCGCACAGCCCCTGATCCAGGGCATCCTGCAAGGTCAGGAATTCTCCCAGGGTCACCTGCAGGCCTTTATCCCGCAGAGTTTCAAAAAAACGAATAAACATATCCTGTCCTCCACGCCAGTTTGATGGCAATCCCGCCCATGTTCCCTTTCCCGATTACTGACATTCTCATGCTTCCCACTCTATCGTTCATTCTCTTACCGCCACTTATGGCCTTCCGGATACATGACTGCCAATGCGTCTTCAAGCCAGCGTTTCTGCCGAAGATCCATGCACGACATGGCATTGTCAAAATCACTTTGATACCCTTCTCTTTCCGTATCCGTAGACTTATAAAGCAGGCACATTTCCGGCGCTAAATACGGCAGGCCGTCCCGAATCAGGAAAGCATCGGACAATGCCAGCTTAACCTCATGATTGCGGGCATACAATAAATCTGTATCCTTTTTGTCATTGAACAAAAACTCTATAAAATTCAATTTCGTCTGCCCTATGTGCCTGAAATCAACAACATAGATACCTGCTTCATTTGTTGCCGTCAGACACACCATTTCACAATCCTGTGTAAAACAGAAAATGTTTCGCTTCCACCTTAACTGTTCCTGTATATCGGTAATATGATGCGCTTTCCCGCCGCCCATCATTTCATATACCTGAAACCCCATGGACTGCATATATTCAATAATTGTGTCCCGCTCCTGCCAATATGCAAAAATATCAATATCGCCATGCTTCCGCGTTTCCCTGCCGATAAACAGATCTATTGCCCATCCTCCGCAAAAAGCATATTCAAATCCGTGATTCTGCAGCAAAGCATTTGCCTGCCTTAAAAGTTCATTCATAGATTTCCCTTCTCCTGCTTCACCAATTCCATATCCTCGTCCTTCTTCACCACCACGCCGATAAAGGGCAGGGCCTCCTTAATTTTCTCTGCTGAAATGCCGCCGATCTGCAGGGCATTGATCCAGTCAATGAGCTCGGAGGTGCTGGGTTTCTTGCGGATGTCACGGATACTGCGGATATTATAGAAGACATCCATGGCATTTTTCAGCAGGTTCTCCTCCACCTCCGGGAAATGCACCCGCACGATCTCCTCCATCAGCCCCTGATCCGGAAAATCAATATAATGGAAAATACAGCGGCGCAGGAACGCATCCGGCAGCTCCTTCTCCGCATTGGAGGTAATAATCACAATGGGACGCTGCTTTGCCTTTACGGTGCGCTTCGTCTCATTGATATAAAATTCCATCTGATCCAGCTCCCACAACAAATCGTTGGGAAACTCCAGATCCGCCTTGTCGATCTCGTCAATTAAGAGCACCACCTGGTCTTCGCTGTCAAAGGCCTCCCCCAACTTGCCCAGCTTGATATATCTGGCAATATCATTCACGCCTTCCTCGCCGAACTGCCCGTCATAAAGACGCTGAATGGTATCATAGACATACAGGCCCTCCTGGGCTTTGGTGGTAGACTTGATATTCCAGATAATCAGCCTTTTGCCCAGTGATTCTGCTACCGCCTCCGCCAGCATGGTCTTGCCGGTGCCCGGCTCACCCTTGATTAAGAGCGGCTTTTTTAACGCCATGGCGATATTGACGCTGGCCATCAGCTCCTCGCTGGCTACATATTCTCCGGTTCCCTGAAAATTTCTGTTATCCATACTGCACTCCATTCCGCCCATACGGCTTACATTTCTCTATGATAATTCTCTCCGCAGCTTCCTGTCCTTTCTCGTAAAAGCACCGGTTTCCGTCATGCCGCCAACGGCGGCAGTGCCGCCGCAGACGGCACAAACAATCCGTGAGAAAAACGCTGTCCTTGCGTTTTTCAGCATAAACATCGTAACACAGAAGCAGCGATTGTGCAAGAACTACCGTCTGCTTAAAAAAGACGCCCACGGACAGCTCTTCCTCTCCGCAGACGCCATATATGTAACTTTTATCCCTTATTTTCGCTCATCCAAGTATAGCTGCACCCGGTTCTGGATAATATCTACCACCTCGTCCAAAGATTTATCGGAACTAAAATATCCGTTTGCTTCTTCCATAACCATGTCGAACAATTCATCGGAAGCAAATGATGCGGGTTCTGCGTTTAGTAATAATTGCATATATTCCTCCAAATAAGAGCTTCCGTCAGCCTTTGCCGGCAATAGAAAACCGTTACCGGCCGAAGCTGTCCAGATATAAGCATTACTTGACTTGTCATAAATCAATTGGGCCTCCGGTATATCCTTTCTGACACTGATGGCGTATCCAACATGCTTTTGACTTTCCAAACCCAGCAAATCATTTACTAATTCCCTTACCCCCTCTTTCCCCATCGCATTCTGATTAACGACCAGCATTCCGGCCTCCTGAAGGTAATGGCTGCTTCCCATATCGCTGGGATAGCCTACCAGGTTGGCATTTTCTCCCATTTTTTCGAAAATATTGCAAAAACCCTTCATAGTCGTGATCAGACACTCTGTTCCCAAATAGTTTCCATCGGTGAGTGGCAGCATTCGATCATCCGGCCGGCTGTTATTATAAGCATTGTGGGTCATATTTTTAATGGTCACCAGCAATTCTCTGAATTCCTGACAGTCAAAACCGCTGTTGCCGTCTTTCATAAATGGGGAACGCATGATGTCCATCCCTATCATAAAATACATATTATAAAAATATTCGTCCACGCCGCCAATATCTACAAATAATCCTTCTATTTCATTTGATTCCTCCAGCACTGACAATATATCCTCAACTGTCCAGCTGTCCCCCTGCCAATAGTCCCTGCGGGTCAAAAGGGATCTGACATTTACAGATAAAGGAATTGCATACAGCTTATCCTCATAAGTCCCCATCCGGACAGCTCCCGGCAGCAAAGCATCCATGTTTTCATCTGATATAAGCCGGCCAATTTCCCCCAACGCGCCATTCTATTGTCGAGGCGCTCGTTCTTTCTGATAAAATCATATTCATCGGTCTGCAGAACCGCCCTGAAATCCATCTGTTTCCCGCCTTCTTTCCGTCTTTCATTTTACTTCCGGTATCATGCCGGACGTCTGTATCAAAAGTATGCGCTGCTGAAATTCAGCTTGTAAACACAATTTTAAAATGATAAAATAGCCATACAACAGACAGAAAGGACGATCCTATGATACAAAACATCTTTGAGAAAAAAAGAAGCCTCTCCTTTGAGGTATTTCCTCCGAAGAAAGACGGCGAGTTTGAGAAGGCCTTTGAGGTACTGAACGCCCTGGGTGAGCTGTCCCCCGATTTTATCAGCGTCACCTACGGCGCCGGCGGCAGCCGCTCCGGACAGACCATAGAAATTGCTTCCTACATACAAAATGAACTGGGCATTGATGCCGTGGCCCACATGACCTGTGTGGGCAGCCGCCGAGAACAGCTGCTGGCGGTTTATGAGGAATTGAAAAAGCATCATGTAAATCATGTACTGGCCCTGCGGGGCGACCGCCCCAGGGATATGACCGACGAGCAGTTTGCTTCCCGGGACTTCGCCCATGCCAGCGACATGATGGCATTCTTAAAAGAAAGTACGGATCTGAAGCTGTCCGGGGCCTGCTATCCCGAAAAGCATTTTGAGGCCTTCAGCATGGAATCCGACTTAAATAACCTGAAGAAAAAGCAGGAGGCCGGGGCGGAATTTTTCATCAGCCAACTGTTCTTCGACAATGACTTTTATTACGGCTTTCTGGAAAAAGCGGCAAAAAAAGGAATCACCGTTCCCATCTGCGCCGGCATCATGCCCATTACCTCCGCAAAGCAGATCGGCACCACCATCACTCTGGCAGGCTCCAGCGTACCCAAGGCTTTGGCGGACATTATCGCCTCCTACGGTGATGACCCGGAGGAAATGCGCCGAGCGGGAATCGATTACGCCATCCGCCAGATCAGGGATCTTCAGGAGAACGGCGTAAACGACATTCATCTCTATACCATGAACAAGCCGAAAATGGCAAGGGAAATCACCGAGGCTGTCTACCGGTAAGGCCTTTGATCAGCGCTTCCCTGAAATATGCGCTGCCGGAAATTTATGCCGCAAGACGCACTACGTGGAGCAGAGGCCGCTTTACCCGCCGCCCCTGCTTTTTTTCTGTACATTATTTCTTATAGACCAACAGCGCCGCCGGCACGGGATACTCCGCTTCCTTTAAGAAAAGTCCCTTCTCCCTGGCCTGATAGATCACCGCCATGGGCACGCTGTCCCCGCAGTACATGTATTGCTGCCATTTGGGTACGCTCTTTAGATGCCCGGGCAGACGTACGTACCCGCTCCGGAAGACAGGCAGCAGCACCTCCGTGACATTTTAAGCCACTCTTTCCTCATACTGAAGCAAGCTGACATTCCTCCCGGTACTCCTCTCCGTTCAGCACAGGGATGTCAAGCTCAAGTCCCCCCTTCGGAGCCTTTTTATTTTACCATAAAGCGTCCCTTTATTCTTTGGTGCCATAACTGCATTTTCCAATTCCTTTATTGCACACTGCTTAAAATCTCGTCCTTCCTCCCTGCGTAATACCGGATATGCCGGAGCGCCCACTTTACCATGGAAATCCCCAGCTGCTTATCCTCCGCTCCTCCTTCCAGGCCCAAGGTCCGCTTGAGATTGAATTCCAGCCAGTCCAGCTTTGCCACCAGCTCTGCCTCATAAAGGCATTCCCAGTCCTCCGGCAGCCGGCCGCCTCCGTCACCGTAGGCCCTTACAACGGCCCTGAGCTTATCCCCATCAATGGCGCATTCCTCGTATCCGGCCCAGTTTAGCGCCAGATCATACAGCTCCAGACACGGGCTCTCCCAGGAAAGGCATTCCAGATCAATGATCCGATATTCGCCGCCCCGCCAAAGCACATTTTTACTATCCATATCATTGTGGCAGATAGTCACTGTCTCCGGCAGTCTGCCAAGGGCAGCATTGCCCTTTCTCTCACAATCCAGAACCAGTTCCACATTCTCCCTCATCAGCTCCCATAATTCCTGATTCTGCCCGGAAAGCATCTCCATATAATATGCCCAGTTTCCGTGTATCTCGTCAATCTGCACCTTTTCCCTGCGTCGTTCAATCTCATGGATGCGGGCAAGGGTCCGGCCCATTTCTTCACAGTGGCTGATTTCGATTTCCGAATTTTGCAGAGCCTTACCGTCAAAGAACTCAAACAGATAGTAATACTGCCCGCCTGTCTCCTGCATTTTCTTCCCATGAAAGGTAAGGGCAGGCAGTATGGGAAGCCCCCTGCCTTCCAGCTTTGCCTCCAGTATTTCCGCCTGTCTGAAATTTTCCATTGCCGTATCCCGCTGCATAATATACGGGTTCAACAGCTTCAGTGCATATTTCCCCTGCTCCGTATTCAGCGAATACATTTTGTGCATAAATCCCCCGGATAAAGCCTCAGGGGGCGCAGTCAGCTTTCCCAGCCCCAGCTGACCGCATATTTCTGTAAATTTATCCATTCCGGCCTCCATGCTTCCCCTCTGGGGACATTCCGTCTCCCGCGGCAGTGCCGCCCTCATCGGCTGACGCCTTAGAAAATCTTTTCGCCTTTCACACTGCTTGCCAGGGGAATGCCGGCACCTCTGTCTTCTTGTCCCGCAGCATCAGGTCCTTCACTGCCTGGTCTGCGCTCTTTCCCTCAAACAGCACCGCATTCACCTGCTCGATGATGGGCAGCTGCACATCATATTTTTGGGCCAGGGCCATGGCCGCCTTGGCGGAATGCACCCCCTCTACCACCATCTGCACCTCCGCCATGGCTTCCTCACAGCTTTTTCCCTGGCCGATGAGGATACCTGCCCGGCGGTTTCTGGAGTGCATACTGGCACAGGTTACAATCAGGTCTCCGATACCGGTAAGTCCGCAAAAGGTTTCAAACTTTCCACCCATAGCAGTGCCCAGACGGGCAATCTCCGTGATTCCCCTGGTAATCAGGGCCGCCTTGGTATTGTCCCCGTAGCCTAAGCCGTCGGCAATTCCTGCCGCCAGCGCCACCACATTCTTTAAAGCCCCGCCAAGCTCCATACCCAGAACATCCGGACTGATATAGACCCGGAAGACCTCGTTCATAAACAGATTCTGAATAGATTCCGCCGTGGCCTGGGTCTTCGCGCCCACCACAATGGTAGTGGGAATTCCCCGGCCTACTTCTTCCGCATGGGAAGGACCGGACATCACCGCCACATCCGCCTGGGGAATCTCCTGCTCCAGGATCTCCGACAGTGTCATCAGGGTTCCTTCCTCAATACCCTTGGCCACATTGACGATTCTTTGCCCCGGCTGTACAAAGCCGGCGATAATTCCGGCTGTCTTCCTCGTATAAGAGCTGGCAACGGACATCACCAACAGATCTTTGTCCGTCACTGCCTCCTTTGCTTCCGGGGTAAACAATACGTCCTCCGCAAGCTTTACCCCCGGCAGCATCTTATGCTCATGATTTTCCTTCAGCATCCGAATCTCGGATTCCAGCGCAGACCACACCGTGATCTCATGTCCGTTCTTATGCAGCAGCACCGCCAGGGCAATTCCCCAGCTTCCGCCCCCCAATATACCTATTTTTGCCATATGTAACCTCCTTGCTTAAAAGCACCTGAAACACGATACCTGCCCACACCGCCTGTCTTTCATCGGATACCGCGCTTTCCTCCTGCAGCCGGTTAATTTACCTTTCCCTCATCTGTGGCAGCTGCCGCCTGCCCTGTTTCTTCCGATTCCACCTTATTCTTTTTTGTCAGATAAGTCTTCCGCTCTTTGCCCTGAAGCAGCCTCTTGATATTTTCCCGGTGCTTCCAGTACGCCATCACAAGCAGACAGCCGAACACGATGTACATCTCAATCAGCTGTCCCTGGGTCATCTCACTGAAAAAGCCATTCTGTCCAAATGCCACAAGCTGAATCATCAGTCCCGCATAGACCAGCAGAGATCCCAGAGACACGTAATGCAGGGTAAAAAACGGTACAAAGAACAGCAGCACCCCGGTCAGAATGAACCAGGGATGAAAGGAAAGTACCATGCCGGCCGTGGCGGCAATTCCCTTCCCCCCCTTGAATTTCAGATAAAACGGATAGTTATGCCCCAGAATGGCCCCTGCACCGGTGTACAGGCACAGCAGATAAATAATGCTATGATAGGTATTACCGAAAATCAGGCGTACCAGCCATACCGCGGCCATGCACTTTATGCAGTCTCCTGCAAAAACAATCAGTCCCGCCTTGGTCCCCAGCACCCTCAGGGTATTGGTAGTTCCCGCATTGCCGCTACCATGCTCTCTGATGTCAATCCCATGGGCCCTGCCGTAAAAATATGCGGTTTGAAACAGTCCGAACAAATATCCGATGGCTAAACATACAATCCTTACCATTGCTTTCATTGCTCCTTTTCGTTTCGTTCTCTGATGATAAACCGAAGAGGTGTCCCCCTGAAGCCAAAGGTCTCACGAATCTGGTTCTCAATATATCTGGTATAGGAATAGTGCATCAGCTCCCTGCTGTTGACAAAGATTACAAAGGTAGGCGGCTTTACGGCAACCTGGGTAATGTAATAAAGCCTGAGCCGCTTCCCTTTGTCCGTAGGGGGCTGGTGCAGGGCCACTGCCTCCGACATGATCTCGTTCAACACTCCCGTAGCCACACGCATGGCATGGTTTTCGCTTACCATATCAATGAGTTCAAATAATTTATTCAGCCTTTGTCCCGTCTTTGCCGACACGAACAGGATCTCCGCATAAGGCATATAGGACAGGGTGTCCCGTACCCTTTCCGTCATGCGGTAAATGGTCTTGTCATCCTTTTCCAGCGCATCCCACTTATTTACCGCAATAATCACCGCCTTGCCCCTGTCGTGGGCAATCCCGGCAATTTTCGCATCCTGTTCCGTGACCCCCTCCACGGCATCAATCACCAGCACCACTATATCCGCCCGCTCCACGGCGCTCACCGTGCGCACGATCATATAATGCTCCAGCTCCTCCTTCACCTTGTTCTTCCGGCGAAGGCCGGCCGTGTCGATAAACACGTATTCCTTGCCGTTGTGGACGAGCTCCGTATTCACCGCATCCCGGGTAGTGCCCGCAATATCGGATACAATCAGGCGTTCCTCGCCCAGCAGTTTATTTATCAGGGAGGATTTCCCCACATTGGGCTTCCCCACAATGGCAATCCTGGGCCTGTCATCCTCTTCCACACTCTCTTCCCCTTCAGGGAACAGTGCAAGCACCTCGTCCAGAAGATCTCCCAGCCCCAGCTTATTTGCCGCAGAAATGGGATGGGGATCACCGATACCCAGGTTATAGAATTCATACACGTCAGCCATATATTTATCCTGGCTGTCCACCTTGTTTACCACCAGCAGCACCGGCTTCCGTGAGCGGCGCAGCATATCCGCCACCTTGGAATCCGCATCCACCAGCCCCTGCTTCACATCCACCAGAAAGAGGATCACATCCGCCGTATCTATGGCGATCTGTGCCTGCTCCCGCATCTGGGACAGGATCACATCCCTGCTGTCCGGCTCAATGCCTCCCGTGTCTATGAGGGTAAATACCCGGTCCAGCCAGGTGACATCCGCATAGATGCGATCCCTGGTAATACCGGGAGTGTCCTTCACAATGGATATTCTCTCCCCTGCCAGTGCGTTAAACAACGTGGACTTTCCTACATTGGGTCGTCCCACCACTGCAACAATGGGCTTCACCGCCTTTTTCCCCATTTTCTTCCTCTCTTTCCTGTATTCCTGCGCCCTGTTCCCGTTCCCGAACCTCCAGGTCTGCCCGTACTCTGCCGGCCCGGAAAATCATCATTCCCTTCCCGCCGTATGGGCCAGCACGGCCTCCACAAAGTCGCATCCGCTTGATTTTACAATATCTATGGGAACTTGTAAAGCCTTTTCCAGCTCCTTTACGGTAATATCATCCAAAAAGATCCCCTTGTCTACCCGTACCATATTTTCCGGCAGAAGCAGCGTCGTTCCCAGCACTTTCCCGCCCAGCTGCTCTTTCAGGTCTTGTCCGGTAATCAGCCCGGTAACCGTGACCTTCTCTCCGAAGAAGCAATTTCGGATGGGATACACGTGCAGCCTGATATGAGGATAATTTTCTTCCATTTTCTCCGCCATGCGCCGGATATAGGGATAAGCAAGCATTCCCGTGGCAGCGGCCAGCTCCCCGGAATAAGAATTACAGGGGAAGCCGTCCTGCATTCGCCTTCGCTCCATGGCTTCCTCAAATTCATTCAGAAGCAGCCGCAGCATGCCAACGCCGTTCTCCAGCTGCAGATACCCGTCATAACGTGTCTCCTCCGGCACCTCTCTTCCCGCCAGGATATACCACTCGTCACTGGCATGGACAAAATGTATGCCGTGCTTTTCAAAGCATTCCCTCTGATATGTTTCGATCATGTCAATGACTCCGGCGGCGTCCTCCCCGGTAAAGGGCTCCAGCGGATACAGGCCGTCCCGGTATTTCGTCAGGCCCACCGGCACCACGGACAGGCTTTCAAGCACCGGAATGTATTTCATCAGCTGCTCTATGCTGTACTGCAGCTCCCTGCCGTCATTCAATCCCTTGCAGAGGACAATCTGCCCGTTCATGTGAATCCCCTCCCGGAACAGGACATCCACCTTTTTCAGCGCTTCTCCCGCAAAACGATTGTTCAGCATTTTGCACCGCAGCTCCGGATTCATGGCCTGAAAGGATATATTGATAGGAGACAGACGGTATTTGCAGATTCTTTCCACATCATGGTCGGACATATTAGTCAGGGTCACGTAATTGCCCTGCAGAAAAGAAAGCCTGGAATCATCATCCTTAAAATACAGATTATCCCGCATGCCCGGCGGCATCTGATCGATAAAGCAGAACACACAGTTATTATGGCAATGGCGGTACTCATCCATCAGGCCGTTTTCAAACTCTATCCCCAGGTCTTCACCGGAATCCTTGTCCACCTCCAGAAGCCACTGCTCGCCGTCCGGCTTCTCCACCAGCACTTCTATATAGCTGTCCTGTGTCAGGTACTGGTAATCAAAAATATCCTCTATCTCCTTATCGTTTATGGACAGAATCCTGTCTCCCGCCCCTATCTCCAGCTCCTCCGCGATGCTGCCGGGAACTATCCTTTTAATAATATGCTGCCTTTTTCCTTCCATTTATATGACTCTCCCCTGATATTGCCTGTCCGGCTGCCATTCCATAGTAACATATTTTTCCTCCTGCAACACCACTTTTTTGCAGAAAATTTCTTGACGTGCCACCGGCATAATGATATATATTAAGTATGAACGGAACCTTTGCGCTTTGGTTTCATGGCTTGTTTGTGCCGGGGAAGTCGGCACTGCCGCCGTTGGCGGCATGTCTGGAAGTATGAGGTGAAAACGAATGCCAAACTTACAAAAGCTTGAAAATGCAATGCCTGTCGCTCCCTTAAAGCTGATCGCACTGCCCTCCGCGGAGCGCATGGGACGCAGGATCAATGATTATCTGGTGGAATTTCGAAAGAGTATCCGCAATGACAAGGTGAAAAACGATCCTGCCTTCCACGGCTATATCGAAAATAATTACCTTGTCAATGTTTCCACGCCCCGTTTTGGCTCGGGAGAGGCCAAAGCGATTCTTGACGAGAGCATCCGCGGCAAGGATCTCTTTCTGCTGGTGGACGTCTGTAATCACAGCATCACCTATTCCATGAACGGCTACCTCAATCATATGTCTCCTGACGACCATTATCAGGATCTGAAACGGGTCATCTCCGCCTGTAACGGAAAGGCGCGCCGCATCAATGTGATTATGCCTTTTCTCTATGAGAGCAGGCAGCATAAAAGGAACGGCAGGGAATCTCTGGACTGTGCATATGCGCTGAGGGAGCTGCGGAGTATGGGAATCCATAACCTCATTACCTTTGATGCCCACGATCCCACGGTACAAAACGCAACGCCGTTAAACGGCTTTGACAATTTTATTCCTCATGACCAGTTTATTAAGGCACTGCTGGCCTCAGAGGATGATCTGATCGTAGATAAAGAGCATTTGGTTGTAATCAGCCCTGATGAGGGTGCCTTGGACCGCGCCATCTACTTTGCCACCGTTCTGGGCGTGGATACCGGAATGTTCTACAAGCGCAGGGATTATTCCACCATTATCGGCGGCAAGAACCCCATTGTGGATCATGAATTTCTGGGAGACAGCGTGGACGGCAAGGATGTCATTATCATCGACGATATGATTTCCTCCGGCGGCAGCATGATCGACACGGCCAGACAATTAAAGCTGCGAAACGCGAGAAGGGTATTCATCTGCTGTACCTTCGGCCTCTTTACCGATGGGCTGCAGGCGTTTGATGCTGCGTATGAACAGGGCTTTTTTGACAAGCTTGTCACCACCGACCTGACTTATCTGCCCCCTGAGCTGTACACCAGACCCTATTTTATTGAGGCTGATATGAGTAAGTTTATCGCTTCTCTGATAGACTTTATGAATCACGCTGCCTCCATGAGCGATGTCATGGAGACAACGGATAAAATGCACAGCATTCTGGAAGCTTACAATGAACGCCGGGATGTAGACGTCAACCCGGATTAATCCTCCTGCCCGCTATTGCCGGGTTGCCCGCTGTAACAGGGAAAACTCAGCGTCGTCTTAAACAAATCACCGTCCAGATAGATTGAGAACTCTCCTCCCTGGAGCCTGGTCAGGCTCTGGGCGATGGACAGTCCCAGCCCGCTTCCCTCTGTGCTTCTGGCCAAATCTCCCCGGATAAATCTTTCCGTCAGCTCTTCCGGTTTGATATTCATCTGCTGCCTGGAGATATTTTTCACCAGGGCCCGTACCCTTCCGTTACTCACTTCCACGTCAAAGTAGACCCTGGTACCCTCCAGCGCATATTTACAGATATTATTGAGCAGATTTTCCACCACCCTCCACATGCGCCTGCTGTCCGCCAGGATATAAGCCGGTCCGCCGCTCTCCTCGAAGACCACCTGCAGGCCGCTTTCTTCCAGCTTATCCGAGAATTCCCCGATCCCCTGGTTAAGCAGCTCCGTCAGATTTACCTTTTCCCTGTCCAGCTCAATATTTCCCGAAGAAATCTTGGAAGCCTCCACCAGGTCATCGGTAAGCTGCTTGAGCCTCTGGGCTTTGCTGTCGAGAATATCAATATATCCCTTTGCCGGCTCTTCCCTGATCTCCAGGCGCTTCAACAGATCCACATAGTTGATAATGGATGTCAGGGGCGTCTTAATGTCATGGGAAACATTGGTAATCAGGTCTGCTTTCAACTGCTCATCCCGCATGCTTGTTTTGACCGCTTTCCCTATGCCTTCGCCGATATTATTTACCGCGTCCGCCAGTTCTTTATTCGCGCCATGCAGGGCGGCAGTATCCAGCTGATAATCCACCTCACCGTTCCGTATCCTGTTAATGCCGTCTACGATTTCATTCTGCTCCGCCCCCCGTCTGAACAGCATCACGCCCACGAAGCCGTCAAAGGCCACGGTACAGATCACCAGAATGGCGGAAGGTACTCCCTGCTTCCACAGCCAGAATACCCCTACTACCGCTACCAGGTTAATAAACAAAAACAAATTATAGGGCAGCAGGATGCTGATGACGGAATTCCTGTGACCGACAATAAATCTCAATACCTTTCCGCTTCCTCTGCCGATATGGCGCAGCAGACTGTCCCGCCACAGGCTGCGGACCCTGGTCCTCCGCACAAAGCTGTACCACACAATGCCTGCCGCAACGCTCAGATAAATTCCGTAGGCAGCAAATACCCCATATTGATAAAGCCTGGAAAATTCCAGCCCTGATTCCTCCGTCTGCTCCGTTGTCACCGCCGTATTCTCCGCAATGTCGGTTATCTGTTGGAAGCCAAAACGACCGCCGAGAACAAAGAGTACCGTCAGCAGAATCAGCGCTTCCGTCCATATATGGTCAAAGCGCCTCAGGCGGCAGACCTTCTCCCCGTCTTCCTGTACCGTCACTCCCGCCGTGACAGAGAGATAGATTCCCATGCCCAGCCACAGTATCAACAGAATAATAAAGAGCGCAATATACCGCCCCATATTGGACACGATCCTTTCATACACGGCATTGGCGTTATAAAAGGCATCCCGGGCCGTATAGTCCGTATCAATGCCCAGCCATATGTGGGTGGTGTCCGGATAGGCATAATCATAGGCGCTGATATATTTATAGATCTCCTCCTCGCTCATGACCGTATTTCCCATGAAGACCAGACTGTCCGGATAATAGATCAAATATCTTCTGTACTCGGAAAAAAGCTCCGTCACTTCCTCATCGGAGGCGTCCCCCAGATCCGGCACGTTAGCATAAGTACGTATGCCGTCGTCCGTCATCATGCGTACCGCATACTTGACATTGCTCTTGCCCGCCTCATAGGCGCTGTTGCAGACCTGATACTTAGAATAATGCTGCGCCAGCGATTCAATGGTCACCACTAAATTACTTTGCAGCCTGAGGTAATCCACCCAGTTGTCCGCCAGCCGGATTAACTGCTTCTCTCCCTCCACCGTGGCGTAGCGGCTGTTTAAAATCGGCACCGTCACCCGGATCACGCCATCCTCCCGGGACATCTCTATCCCTTCCGGATTCTGCGCCATAATATAGGCAAAGGCAAGGTCCTCCAGCTGGTCCCTGGTGTATTTGGATACCCGTATTTCCTCCTTAATCACCGCAAGCTCTTCCTCGCTCTTGCCATAATACGCAGGCATTCCTCCCTCCACCGGAAGCCCGTCTTCGCCTGACGGCACCATACCGGTCTCCGGCGTGTCCTCTCCCCTTCTGTAAAAACCGTCAAAGCAAAGCTGTTCGTATTCATCCAGGGAGTAATTCTCCGGATAAATAATATAGCCAAAATTATTGACGAAGTTCGATATACTCATGGTATGGTTCGTATAGCTGACTCCGTGCTTTCCCCATCTTATCAGGTCATCCAGATCATAGACGGCAGAAACAGAGCCGCCCTTGTCTGCCCCGATCTTACCGGCATATTCTGTAACATCGATCTTCTTCAGCGGATCGAACATGCCGTTTGTCTCAAATACGTCTTTGATTGCCACCAGCTGGGTAATATCCTGAATCGCATTTCGAAAGAGATCATGATATACCTCTGACTCCTCGAATTCCTGCCGGTTATTGACGGGAAAGATCCTGTATATCTTCTTGCCGTCAATGGCATCCATCTCAATATAGGAGTTTAACATGATTCCCGCCACGGCCAGCAGAATTCCCGCTGCCACCAGATGCTGCGCCAGTCCGATCAATATCCTTTTTATTCCAGGCTTCTTCATAGG
Source organism: uncultured Acetatifactor sp. (assembly GCA_910577035.1). Classification (GTDB taxonomy): domain Bacteria; phylum Bacillota; class Clostridia; order Lachnospirales; family Lachnospiraceae; genus Acetatifactor. The sequence goes on along the minus strand of CAJTKW010000023.1, from coordinate 1,970 downwards.
CCTCCATTTCCAGCATTACTGCTTGTCTACTTTATACCCCACGCCCCACACCACCTTTAAATACCTGGGCTCCCTGGGGTTTATCTCAATCTTTTCACGGATATGCCGAATATGTACGGCCACTGTATTGTCGGCGCCGATGGCGTCCTCATTCCAAATGCTCTCGTAAATCTGGTCAATGGAGAAAACCCTGCCCTGATTCTTCACCAGCAGGAACAATATATTATACTCAATGGGCGTCAGCTTCACCGGTTCGCCGTCCACCGTTACCTGCTTGGTCTCATCGTTGATTGCCAGTCCCCCCACCTGGTACACCGCCTTATTGTCGGCGCTTAAGCTTCCCAGGGAGGTATACCGGCGCAGATTGGACTTCACCCTTGCCGCCAGCTCCAGGGGGTTAAAGGGTTTCGTGATATAATCGTCCGCCCCGATATTCAGGCCCAGAATCTTGTCCGTGTCCTCGGATTTGGCGGAAAGCATTATAATCGGAATACTGCTGTGCTCCCGAATCTTTAACGTCGCCCTGATTCCGTCCAGCTTTGGCATCATCACATCCATAATCAGGAGATGTACGTCCTCCTTTTTTAAGATTTCAATGGCCTGCTCGCCGTCATATGCCTTGAGAATGCGGTAGCCGTCCTGGCTCAGATAAATCTCAATCGCATCCACAATCTCCTTATCGTCATCACATACAAGTATATTTGCCATAATGTCCTCTCAATCCGCCGCACGGCAGGCTATAAGCCCATCGTTGGCATCTGTCATCTGTGCCTGCATCTTCCACGCCGCTATCTTATCCCCAGAAAGGCGCCCAGGATCCCCCTCCGTCCCCCGCTTGCCCGATGGGAGAACAGATACTCGCGATTACAGCAGGTACAAATATCCGTCACTGCAATATTGCCGCGTTTCACTCCCGCCGCCGCCAGAATCTGCCTGTTGGCCTCCCAAAGATCCAACAGGTACTTTTCCTGCTTCCTGCCGGGTCTTACAGCCTCCGGAAATCCCCGGAATTTCCCTGCCACATCTCCGTCCACCTCATAGCAGTCCCCGCAGATGGAGGGGCCTATGGCGGCTATGAGATCCGCAGGCTTCGTTCCGTAGGCCTCCTCAAGAGCCTGCACCATACAGCTTCCCATTTCCGCCGCCGTTCCCCGCCAGCCGGAATGGGCCAGGCCCACTGCCCGATGCACCGGATCCACGAAAAACAGAGGCACACAGTCTGCGGAAAAAGCTGCCAGCACAATTCCCGGTACATTCGTAATCAGGCCGTCTATATTTTCATAATCCCGGGGACAGGTAATTCCCTTTCCCCGGTCCGCCTCCGTCACCCGCCGGATATTCGTGGTATGAGTCTGATGGGTGCTCACCATATCCTCCGGCCTGCATCCCAGCACCGCCCCGATCCGCCTGTAGTTTTCCGCTACATGATCCGGCCGGTCTCCCCTGGTGATGCTGAAATTCATGGTGGAAAAATCACCCTCACTGACCCCTCCCAGACGGGTGGAAAGCAGATGCCGGATCATTCCTGTTTCCTCCAGCGGGGGAAATGTTAAATATTCCAGTACACCGCCGTCTTCCGTCTTCACTTCCCTCTGTGTCAGCACCGGTCCCTCTTCCCGCTCTGTCCTCTATATTGAAAACATCTCCTGCTCCTTTTAACGATTTCTTGTATAAATGTGGGGAAAAGCATTTTTCAGCCACTCTATTCGCTCCCCCTGGACAGCCACCACATCATAGCGTACTGCAGTACCCTCGCCCAGGCCATGGGTATATCGGTAATAATCCGCAACCCTGCAGACCTGCCGCTGCTTCCCTGTTGTCACTGCCTCCAGGGCACTGCCCTTTTCCCTGCCGCTGCGGTATTTCACCTCCACAAACACCAGATACCCTTCATGGCATCCGATAATGTCTATCTCCCCCTGCCGGTTTCGATAATTCCGCTCCCTGATCTTCATGCCGTGAGAAGCCAG